>NZ_RQZB01000097.1:0-213 GCF_003859975.1 Streptococcus sp. OH4692_COT-348 | reverse complement strand
ACGAATGATGTAGTTGTCTTAACTACTTTACGGTAAACGTGAGTTACATTACCATCTTTATCAGTTGTAGTCTTAACAAACTCGTATCCTGGGATATCTTTCTTAGGTTGGTTACCTTCTTCATTTGGTGAAACTGGGTTACCATTTCCGTCTACGAATGATGTAGTTGTCTTAACTACTTTACGGTAAACGTGAGTTACATTACCATCTTTA
>NZ_RQZB01000096.1:0-227 GCF_003859975.1 Streptococcus sp. OH4692_COT-348 | reverse complement strand
TTGATGCTGACTCAGATGCTGATGTGCTTGCTGATTGGCTCGCGCTTGTCGATGCTGACTCAGATGCGCTTGTGCTTGCTGATTGGCTCGCACTTGTTGACGCTGACTCAGATGCACTTGTCGATGCTGATTGACTTGCGCTTGTCGATGCTGATTGGCTTGCACTTGTTGACGCTGACTCAGATGCACTTGTGCTTGCTGATTGGCTCGCGCTTGTTGACGCTGAC
>NZ_RQZB01000095.1:0-231 GCF_003859975.1 Streptococcus sp. OH4692_COT-348 | reverse complement strand
GTGTGCCACTTGTGTAAGTTGTTCCTGTTGGGATTTTCTTACCGTTTGCTTCACTTACTGGAATCTCTACTGATGAGCCTGGTTTACCACTGCCGTCATTGTACTTCGGTGTGTAATCATCTTTATCACGGTTGACTACGGTTACAGTTACTGGTACTTCCTCTGTTGATCCATCTGGGTATCTTACGAGAACTTTGCCTGTTACTTTATCCCCTGGATTCTTATCTGATG
>NZ_RQZB01000094.1:0-234 GCF_003859975.1 Streptococcus sp. OH4692_COT-348 | reverse complement strand
TTGCGCTTGCTGATTGGCTCGCGCTTGTTGATGCTGACTCAGATGCTGATGTGCTTGCTGATTGACTTGCACTTGTTGATGCTGACTCAGATGCACTTGTGCTTGCTGATTGGCTTGCACTTGTTGACGCTGACTCAGATGCACTTGTCGATGCTGACTCAGATGCGCTTGTGCTTGCTGATTGGCTTGCACTTGTTGATGCTGACTCAGAAGCTGATGTGCTTGCTGATTGAC
>NZ_RQZB01000093.1:0-239 GCF_003859975.1 Streptococcus sp. OH4692_COT-348 | reverse complement strand
CTGCTGCCTTTTCATCATCTGACAATTTAGCATTCTTATCAATTGAGGCAATCTTAGCTTCTGATGCTGCTTGGATGGCTTCTAGGGCTTTTTCTTTACCTACTGGATTTACTGATTCAATTGCTTTAACTCCTGTAGTTTGAGCGGCATCTACACCATCTTGATCTTTCGCTTCATTGATAGCATTTACGGCTGCGATGGCTGCTTTCGCTACTTCAGCTTTCGCTGCTGCCTTTTCA
>NZ_RQZB01000092.1:0-241 GCF_003859975.1 Streptococcus sp. OH4692_COT-348 | reverse complement strand
GATACGAGTTTGTTAAGACTACAACTGATAAAGATGGTAATGTAACTCACGTTTACCGTAAAGTAGTTAAGACAACTACATCATTCGTAGATGGAAATGGTAACCCAGTTTCACCAAATGAAGAAGGTAACCAACCTAAGAAAGATATCTCAGGATACGAGTTTGTTAAGACTACAACTGATAAAGATGGTAATGTAACTCACGTTTACCGTAAAGTAGTTAAGACAACTACATCATTCGT
>NZ_RQZB01000091.1:0-242 GCF_003859975.1 Streptococcus sp. OH4692_COT-348 | reverse complement strand
TACTGTGATGATTCCTGGTGTGCCACTTGTGTAAGTTGTTCCTGTTGGGATTTTCTTACCGTTTGCTTCACTTACTGGAATCTCTACTGATTCTCCTGGTTTACCACTTCCGTCATTGTACTTCGGTGTGTAATCATCTTTATCACGGTTAACTACTGTTACAGTGACTGGGACTTCCTCTTCTGATCCATCTGGATATCTTACGAGAACTTTGCCTGTTACTTTATCCCCTGGATTCTTAT
>NZ_RQZB01000090.1:0-247 GCF_003859975.1 Streptococcus sp. OH4692_COT-348 | reverse complement strand
AATTTAGCATTCTTATCAATTGAGGCAATCTTAGCTTCTGATGCTGCTTGGATGGCTTCTAGGGCTTTCTCTTTACCTACTGGAGTTACTGATTCAATTGCTTTAACTCCTGTAGTTTGAGCGGCATCTACACCATCTTGATCTTTTGCTTCATTAATAGCATTTACGGCTGCGATGGCTGCTTTCGCTACTTCAGCTTTCGCTGCTGCCTTTTCATCATCTGACAATTTAGCATTCTTATCAATTG
>NZ_RQZB01000089.1:0-255 GCF_003859975.1 Streptococcus sp. OH4692_COT-348 | reverse complement strand
GAACTTCCACAGCTGGTTTACCTGGTTCAGTAATCTTACCTGTACCTGGAACTTTACCGTCTGGTAATTCGCTGTTTGGTACTTTACCTTTTCCGTCTTCACCGATTGTAACAGTGATTGGGTTACCATCTTTACCTGGGATTTCTACCTTAGTTCCTGGTGGATATGTTGAGCCATCTGGTTTCTTAGGTGTTACTGTAACGTCACCTGTCTTAGGATCTTGTTCAACATCTACTGTTGGTGTCTTACGAGCTG
>NZ_RQZB01000088.1:0-256 GCF_003859975.1 Streptococcus sp. OH4692_COT-348 | reverse complement strand
CCACCAGGAACTAAGGTAGAAATTCCAGGTGAAGATGGAAACACAATCACAGTAACAATTGGCGACAATGGATCAGGTGAAGTACCAAATGACAACCTTCCTAAGAAAGATGTCCCAGGTACAGGAACAGTAACAGAACCGAACAAGAAACCATCACAACCAGTAGATGTAACAACACCAGCTCGTAAGACACCAACAGTAGATGTTGAACAAGATCCTAAGACAGGTGACGTTACAGTAACACCTAAGAAACCAG
>NZ_RQZB01000010.1:0-64629 GCF_003859975.1 Streptococcus sp. OH4692_COT-348 | reverse complement strand
CGTACGGGATAACTTGGTTGACACCAGCTGTGAATGGACCAGGGAAGTTAGCTTTATCTAGGTAAGTAGCTGGAACGTCTACTGTGTCTTTAGTGTTGTCGGCTACGCCTTTTTGAACTTCAGCTGGAGTGGTTAAGCCATTCAAGTTGACATCCAATTCTTTAGTCGCTACAATGTTGCTCAAATCAGCCTTGCCGTCTTTGGCACCATAAACCTTGATAGTTGCCTTGTAACTTTGAGTGCCGTTTTGTTTCAAGAGGTCTAGAAGCTCTTTATCAGATTTACCTTGGGTGCCTGCCAAATCTACTTCATAGAAGTAGAGACCTTTGCCCAATTTCTCTACTGGTGGAAGGGCGGGGTTTTTAGCTGAGCCGTTGTCTGACCATGGAGCCTTGTCTGAGGCTTTCAAGATAAGGCGGGTTAACATACCGTCACCTGCGAAGAATTCGTATGGAATGACTTGGTTGACACCAGCTGTGAATGGGCCAGGGAAGTTGGCTTTGTCCAAGTATGTAGCTGGAACATCTACTGTGTCTTTAGTGTTGTCGGCTACGCCTTTTTGCACTTCAGCTGGAGTTGTTGCTGGCTGAGCTTCATTTGCTTCACGGTCTTGTCCAGAAACTGTAGGCGCAGGATTTGTCGCAGGTTTAAGCGCATCTTCTGTTTCTTTCTTAGATTCTGGTTTTGCGTGCACTTCTTCTTTGGGTGCTGCTACTAGTTCTTTAGCAGCTACATCTCCTTTTTCTGGAGAGCTTGTAGTATCCAAGCTTGCTTTAGGTGTTGAATCTGCCTGTTCTGAAGGAAGAGCTACATCAACTGCTTTCTTGAGAACCTCTGCTGGTAAGTCGCTCTTTTCACTCACTGAAGCAGCGTCTGGCACAACTTGAGCAGGGGTCGGATTGACCACATCGGCACGTACAGAACTTGGTTGACCAACTAGAACAAAAAAGCCACTGGCTACAACAACTGAGGCAACCCCGACACTAAGACGGCGAATAGACCAACGAGTATATCTTTGATTTGGATTGAATTTCATAGGATTCTCCTTAGAGTTTTTCTTTATTTGATGACTCTAGTATAATCTCCTAAAATTAAAAAGGATTAAGAAAAAGTTAAAATTTTTCTTAAATCCCTCTTATAAAATACTTATATTAACTTTTTTACGAATTTAATTCTGCCAAGTCATCTAGATACTGGTTGTTAATGACCGCCAAGATATAGGCATCCGCCTTCAAGAGGTCATTGGGTCCAAACTGGACATCCAAGGGTGAATTTTCCTGTTCACGAAATCCTAGGACATTGAGGTTGTATTTGCCACGTAGATCCAGCTGGCTCAGGCTTTGACCTGCCCAAACACTGGGAATTTTCATCTCCACGATAGATACATTTTTATCCAGCTGAAAGACATCGACATTATTATGAAAGAGAATGGTCTGCGCTAGGGACTGCCCCATTTCATACTCTGGCGAGATCACTGAGTCAGCACCGATTTTTTCTAACACCTTCTTAGCTGTCTGGCTTTTGACCTTGACAATAACCCGTGGTACCCCCAAACTCTTACAATGCATAACTGCAAGCACACTCGACTCTAGATTTTCTCCTGTTGCCACTACAACCGTATCACAGGTATCAATTCCTGCAGTTCTGAGGAGTTCCTCATCTGTAATATCGCCCACAACTCCACGCGCCAAAACTGGCTCAAATTGATTGATTCGCTCGGCGTGGTCGTCAATGGCAATGATATTCATATCTTGCTTGGCTAGGGCTGTCAGGACACTACTCCCGAAAATCCCCAAACCTAAAATTCCAATCGTACGATCTGACATCATTCTTCCTTTCTTATCCAATACTAATATCTGCTTTCATATACTGAATCAAATCTTTCTTATCAGGCTGGTAGTCAGCTAGACTAACCAGCAAGGTCAAGGGACCGATACGGCCAATAAACATGAGCACCATGACAATGCTAAGAGCTAGCTTACCCAATTCTGGCGTCAGATTTGCCGTTACCCCAACTGTCGCAAGAGCTGAAATGGTCTCAAACATGAGGTAAATAAATCGCGGTGTTCCTTCTGCTGTAATTCCCAACAACATCAAGCCCAACAAGAAGGTCATCAAAAAGATAATGAAGACACTAAAGGATTTTTGGACTGTTCGAGCCTCAATAGTTCTCTGCGCAATATTGGCATGAGGCAAGCCCAGCAATTCACTACGCGCAAAAACCAACAAGACGAAGAAAGTCGTAATCTTGAGCCCCCCAGCCGTCCCTCCAGGCGCCCCACCCAGAAACATCTGTAGGATATAGATAAACAGGGTCACAGGCCGAGCTTGGGTGTAGTCAATAGAGGCAAAGCCAGCCGTTCTCATGCTGACGGTTTGGAAAAAACTGACCAGCACTTTCTCTGGAACACTGAGATTGCCAATAGTTCCTGGATTGTGCCACTCCGTAAAGAGTGTGGATACCGTCCCAAACAGCAAAATCCCTGCGGTCAAGAAGAGGACCAGCTTGGTGTGAAAACGCAGACGGCGTTTTTTCTTCTTGTCAAACTGGGTTGCCAAGTCAAACCAAACCATAAATCCAAGACCACCTGTGATAATCAAGCCAGCAATGACCAGATTGATCAAGGGATCCGTCTGAAAAGCCACTAAACTGCTACTGCCGAAATTATCAAAACCAGCATTACAAAAGGCTGAAATGGCTAAAAAGATAGAGGTAAAAAGGCCTCGTCCCCAGCCGAACTCAGGAATAAAACGGAAACTTAACAGAAAGGCACCCAAGCCCTCCACCAGAAAAGTCGTCAAAAAGATGGAGCGCATAAAGGCCTTCAGCGACCGAGTCTCCCCGTAACTAAAGCTTTCCTGAATAGTTTCACGACTGCGAAGACTGAGCTTTTGCTTCCCCTGAATATAAAAGACCCCGATAAAAGTCATGAGCCCCAGACCACCAATCTGTATCAAGAGCATACAAATCAACTGTCCCCAGACATTATAGGTAGTAGCCACTGGTTGCGTAAAAAGGCCAGTCACACAGACCATGGACACCGTCGTAAAAAGATGGTCAAAATAAGTGGCCCGCGAATCACTTGCCTGAACAAAAGGCAAACTCAAAAGAAGGGAGCCTATAAAAATAACTCCAGCGAAACTTAAAAAGATGCGACGAGCTGGTGAAAGTCCACCCAAGGCCCTTTCAATTTTTTTAACAAATAACTTGAATAACATACATCCATTGTACCATAAAAAGTAAGAGAGTAGCTATATCTGAAAGGCTATCTCAAGGCAGAGTTCCAAGGCCTTCTCGAAAGCTTCTGAACCCCAGTCACGACTATCGTACTGGTCCAAGTCTGCTAAGGAATCAGCTGTAAACAACAACTCTCCCCAGAGAACCCCACGCAGCTGGGCCACTGCCGCAAGCGCAGAACACTCCATCTCCACAACAGCACAGCCTTCTTCCTTACGATAAGCCACCTTTTCAGCCGTTTCTCGGTAAAAACCGTCTGTCGTCCAGGTCATGACTTCTTCATAGGGAATCCCTCTGGCTTCCAACACTCGCTCAATGGCAGCAATAGCCTCTGGCTGCATTTCCATATAACGAGAAGGTGCCACATAGTGATAACTGGCTCCTTCATCTCGCAGTGCGCGAACAGGGACTAGAAAGGCATTTTCTTCTATATCAGTCAGCACACCACAGGTTCCAGCGGAAATAATCTGCTCCACACCATAGCCAATCAACCAATCCATAAACTGGGCTGCTGGAGCGGAGCCGACAGGTGCCTGAGCCAGACAAATTCCCTCTCCCTTGTAGTTAACGACATAGACTGGATAGATCTTGGTGGCTGAAACGAATTCGCCGACACAGTCCGCCCCTACTTCCCTCGCATAACGGTCAATCTCCTCACCTAAAAAAGCATAGACACACTTCTTAGGCAACTGCAAGTCTAGCCCGTCGTGATCAGGCATGATGACCGCCTGAGGATTGTCATCAAACTCTAAAATAGGAATCGCATGTTTCTGAATCATAATCCACCTCCTCTGATTTTGTACTATTGTATCAAAAGCTGACAGAGTGTCAAGGAATTCTCTTTAGCAAGCCAGAAATCTCCTCTTCCATACACTTGAGAAATCGTTGCACCGCTGGAGAAGTCGGTTTCTGTTTTGGCAAAGCGATTGAGGACTTATGAAGAATACAAAATCCAACAACAAAAAAGACATGAATCTGAAATAAGCAGAACATGTCTTTTTTAGCTTGTTTGAAAGTCAAGTAAATAAATCTTAGCTCTTCTAGAACTCCCTTATTTCCACAAACCACCTAAAATCTGTTTTTCTAATAAGTCTAGGTCCTCTTCCTTTATTTCTCCGTTGTCGCTAACGATATAAAGTTGAGCGAAGTAAGCCAACAATGGACCAACACAAATACGAACCATTTGAGGAATCGTTAACTCTGGATTTACACGTGGATCTGCTAGCAATTCTTTATGAAGCACTCGAAGTTTATCTTGAATAGCATTCCAGATAAAAATCTGTTCATTTTTTAGTTTCTTATTTGAAAAACTCTCCTGCAGAATGATTTTCATCAAAGCACGATTTTTTTTGAGATAGCTCATACGATCGTGGACGAGATAACGAACCCTCTCTTCTGTCGTTTCAAAAGCTAAGAGTTCCTCAACAAAACTACCGAAAATGCCTGGGACTACAGGATGTAAAATAGCCGTCAGTAGATCATCCTTCGTCTTAAAATACTTAAACAAAGTTGCCTGGCTTAGTCCAGCACGCTCAGCTATGTGAAGAGTTGAGGTCCCATGGTAACTCCTAGTTGATATGAGATCCACTGCTGCCTGCATGATTTTTTTCTTTCCTTGAGGGTAATTCGCTTCTTCTAAGTAATCTTCAAACGATTCAAAAACAGTCTTATCCATCTAATCTTCACACCTTTTTAGCATTATTTATGTTGATTTCTAAACTTTACGATAACGACGCAATCCAACAATATTGAGAATTGTTAAAATGATCAAGAAAATCATTAAAACACCAAGATTTGGCAAAATATCACCAAGATTGTGTCCGTAAAGAATAATCTGGCTTATTGCATCACCAGAATAGGTTAATGGCAAAAATTTCCCCACAGTTGGAGCCCATGCTCCCATGGATGACAATGGAATAATCCCTGAGAAAAAGAGTTGAGGCATAATCACGAGAGGAATAAATTGCATCATTTGGAATTCTGATTTTGCTAGAGTAGACAAGAGAATTCCAAAAGCTAGTGCTACAAGAGCCAGTACCACATTAACTATTATAACATTTAAAATATTTCCTACAACTTCTACATCTAGTAGCCAAATTGCTGCTAAGACGACAACTGCCGTTTGAAAAATCGCAATAATACCGTAAGACAACATATAGCCATAGACAATTTCAGAACGTTTCACTGGGGTTGCTAACAAGCGATCCAAGGTTCCACTTGTGCGCTCTTTCAAAAGTGCCATACCAGAAATCAAAAAGACAAAGAAGAAGACCACAAAGCCAATTAAAATTGGAATCATACGTGCAAAGAATCCAGTATTTTTATCTCCATATTGGTAAGATTCTTTGATTTCAGGCGCCTTTGCATCTAATTTCAATTGTGGAAGAGCTTGTTTGATACGAGATAGTAACTGATCGGTGCCTTCACTGGCGATACTTGTTCGTAACACTTGTCGTATCATAGATGTCTTGGAGGCATCTGTATTTGCGTAGTCGACCTGATACTCACCATCTTTATAAGAAATCACAGCATCGACTTTTTCATTTGCTAGCGCTTCTTTGGCCTGATCTAAGTCTTGATAAGTCTCGATGTCCACATGATCAAGCTCATCCATTTTCGTTATCAAACCAGTTGGTAGATCTTGTGTCGCTAACTTGACATTCACGGTTGTACTAGCTGAAAACATGAGGTTCATCAGCCACATAATAAATACCGGCGCTACAAACATCATAGCCAAGGTTCGTTTGTCACGAAGCAATTCTTTGATAACTTTTTTAGCAATAGCAATGGTTTTCATCTTACTCTCCTTCTGCTTTCAAAAATACTTCTTCAATACTTGAAACTTGATAACTTTCTTTTAAGTGTTGCGGTGTATCAAAAGCAATGATTTTTCCACCTAATAATAAGCCGACCTTATCCGTTAACTCTGCTTCATCCATAACATGGGTAGTAACTAATATCCCAACCCCATTGTCTCTAAGCGCGAATAATTCTTTCCAGATTTTCTTCCGAAGAGAAGGGTCGATTCCAACTGTCGGTTCGTCCAAAATCAAGAGCTGAGGATTCCCCAGAAGCGCGATGGCTAAAGACAAGCGTCGCTTCATTCCTCCAGAATAACCGGATACCGTTTTATTCAAATGCTCTGTCAGATCCACAACTTGAGCCACATGGGCAATTTCAGCTGTCAGATCTCTTTTGGATAGCCCTTTTAGCTGACCAAAAAATTCCAGATTTTCTTGACCTGACAAAGCCTCATATAAGGCATCTGACTGGGCCATATAACCAATATCTCCTAAAATATGACGATTGGGCATAGTATGATCCAATACCAAAGCAACCCCTCCGTCAGCTTTTTCCATCCCTAACATAGTCTTAATCATAGTCGATTTACCAGCACCAGACGGACCTATTAAGCCTATAATTTCTCCCGGCTGCAATTCAAAGCTGACATGATTCAAAACCATTTGACGACAAAAAGACTTATCCAAATCTTGTAAATGTAGCAATTTTTTCATATGCTTCCTCCTAGGTGAGTGTTTACTCACTTACTGAATATAGACCTATTATAGTGAGTGTTTACTCACTTGTCAAGAAAAAAGTTGAAATTCTTTAAAAAATAAAGCACCAGATTCGTATCTGATGTTTATAATGCACATGTCTTATTTCTAAAAATGTTTTTGAACTTCCTCTCTATACTCCGAAATGGTCTTTTCTGTCCACTTTTTAAAGGCCTATTCCCCCTCTACTTTTCTCGGCTAATCCAACCATCGTCATTGCTATCGCAACTCTAATGACCTTGGTAATGGGAATTCATTTTACTCATTTTTATATGAAACAGACTAAGAAATTTTCAAGACCTAATTGAAACCAAATTAGCCCTTGGAAGTCAAAAAATCCTCGAACTCTACGCTGACCGTCTAGCAGAATCAGACCAAATGCGGCATGGCATTTCTAAGAATTCGGTTAAGGGACGTAACCTACAAGCTGCTTACGTGGATGGATTTACTTTGAGAGATTTCTTCGCCTTCAACCAAGGACTAAATAAAATGGGTGACCAAGCACTTCCTTTTAAAATTCACCCTGAACATTTTGTATTTGCTGGAGTTCACGGTGGACAGGAAGTGAGGAGTTGATTGGAGAGTACGGTCAACCAACTTATCAAAAAATCTTTATCAGTCTAGATACTGAAAAAACAGGCGTTCCGGATGCCGATACAAAAATTTCTATGGCAGGTGATACTGCTACTCTCATGTCCGATACAAGCCTTGATATCAAGATGTATGGTATGCATCAGTTCAAGATGAAAAAAGGTGGACTCCGCATCAAATTAGGCGTCTTTTCCCCAGAAGCAACCCCAAGCTAGATGGAGCTCGGTCACCAAGAACACCTAGCAGTTGAATTTTTCAATTCCCTCACAATCGCCTACCAAAACAAAACATTTAAGGGAAAACTACTCAATACCTTCTTAAAATTCAAGAAATTTAAGTAAACAACAACGGATGACTGAACAATTTAGCCTTTGAAAGCTACGATTATAAAATCCCTCGTAACATATCAATTTATCACCCATATAAAAAGATAGCCATTCTAATTGAATGCTATCCTTTTTTGTTTATCCTCGTCCGCCAGGTGCTGGACCGCCAGAACCTCCATTCGGACCTCCGCCTCCAGGCATAGAATTGACAATATCTGTTTGTTTTTCGCCGTTGATGTAGATATTCCCACCTGTGTAAGTTGCTGTTCCATCAAAGTCAAAGCCTGATTGTCCTATCAATTTAATAGTTCCACCGGTAACCGTGATATTCCCGTTTGAGTCAATTGGATCTGTGTCACCTTGACCGACTTCTACAGTTAGATTTCCACCTGTCATAGTAAAGTAAATATCACTTTGCTGGGCATTTTTATTGGCTGCATTGACTCCATCATCTGTCGAGTAGACATTGATATCGCCACCATTGATCGTAATGCCTTTCCCTTCAATTCCTTCAGTCGCATTCTTGACTGTGTAAGTACCGCTATCAATCACTAGGTTGCCAGAAGCGTGAATGCCATCATCCCCTGCTGTGACTGTTATGGTATTGTTAGCTAAATACATATTTCCAACAGTCATATCGTCATCATTATCAACTTTAACACCATCTTCCTTGGCATCGATGGTCATGGTTGTACCAGTAATGTTGAGTTCATCATTGACATTAAAGGCATCGCCAACTGATGTAACGTTAATGGTTCCACCCGTGATGTGAAGGGTGTCGTTAGCCTTGATAGCATTGCTTTTCTTCCCATCTACATTGAGAGTTCCTGAACCATTGATGGTCAAATCAATCTTAGAAAAGAGAGCGGCATTTGCCTTTTCATCACTGTTAGAGCTTGAGTCAGAGAGACTGTTTGTCGTCCCTTCTGCTAAAGTGAGGTAGACATGACCGGCTGATGTCGCTGAAATAGCCGCATCTGTATTGATCATGGTCGCGCCTTTGAGGACAAGTTTCACATCATCAGACTTATCAGCTGCAATTTTAATTTGCACTCCGTCAGACTGACCAGAAATGACATAGGTACCTGCTTTTGAGATAGTCACTGTTGAGCCAGAAACTGTCACACCGTCTCCAAAGACACTTGCAGATGAGCCTGACAATTCAATCTTAGAAGCTGTACTTTCATCATAAGAAGTGTCGTAGTCCTTCTCTGTGAAATAGGAAGTTTGGTTTGTTTTGGTTGAAGTTGTTGTTGCATTATTTGTAGTTGCATTGGTATTGGATGTAGTTGTTGACTGGGCACATGCTGCCATCAGCGCCATTGCTGTTAGACTCGTTGCGAGTAGGATCCATTTTTTGATTTCATACCTTTTTCCTCTCCTTCGTATGATATAGCTAGACAGTCTACAGAAGATTCCTGAAACAAAATTAAAACTTTTTTGAAAGTTTCCTTAAATTTAGTTTCGCTTAGTATTCTTTTGAAAAGGCTACTAGAAACAATTTGAGAATACTAAAATACAGTTAATACTCGTGGTGCTAGTTAATCTCAAAGTATCTCAGATTATAAGCTAGTACAATTTGCTCCATCAAAAGATGGAATATTAGCCTGACAAAAAGAAAAAGACAAACACCATTTGGAATGTTTGTCTTCGGTCTGAAATTCCCTTGATGCATTGTAGCAAGGGAATTTTAGCATGTTTTGAGTAATTTTATCTTGATTTTTGCAATGAGAGTATTTTTTTGTATAATAGTATATTATTTTGGGGTCGTTACGGATTCGACAGACATTATGAGGCATATTTTGCGACTCATCTAGCGGATGTAAAACGCCAGTTAAATATAACTGCAAAAAATAACAATTCTTACGCTTTAGCTGCTTAAAAACCAACCAACGCGACTTGATTCGGATTGATTGTGTCTGATGACAGGTCTTATTATGAGCAATCTCTTGTAAAATCAAGTCTAGGGATTTTACAAGAGATTGATAGACTCGCTTAGCTTGGGCTTGAGCCATGTGTCAAAGCTAAGTTAAATGAAGACATGGCCTATGGTCGTAGACAAATGTGTTGGCATGTGTTTGGACGTGGGTTCGACTCCCACCGGTTCCATATATACTTTATAAACTTTCTTAAAACTTCCCAAAACGTTGATATTTTAAACGTTTTTATTTTTATACTTTCTATTATTTCTTATAACTTTTTACAAAAGGGAGGTACCGAAATTATATTTCTAAAGATAACTTACAAATCATTTATATTGGTCTTAAACAATAAAATTAGAGAAAGTTTTTTTCTATATTATCCATTGACACTTACTATGAGTACTGGTACAATGAAGTTAGTAAGGAGGGAGAAAGGTGTATAAAATTGATGAAATTAGAACAATAGTTAATGGCTTACGTGCATTATTTCCTGAATTATCAATAAAAGAGATTCTTGAAAATTTCGAAAGCGCAGTTGAAAAATTTGGGGTACAAGTTAAATATGCCTTCATGGAAGGCGATAGCCAAAACGTTAGCGGATATTTAATGGCCGAAAACAACAAGCCAGTCATTGTACTTAATGCCGAGGAGAATACTCGCAGACAACGTTTTACCTTAGCTCACGAGCTAGGACACCTTATTTTACATTGGCAATGGTTACCAGGCGAGCAAATTAGTTTAGAAGATGGAATTTTTGAAGTTTCATTTAGAAAAAACGATATTCATAGCTATACACCAGAAGAAAATTTAAGGGAAGAAGATGCAAATACTTTTGCAGGAGAATTCTTAATCCCCGTTGACGAAGTTAAAAAATTCTCAGAAGAAATTGTTGACAAAACTAAATTAGCAAAAGAGCTGTCTATAAGATTTAATGTATCATATCCATGTGCTTCTGTGAGGGTTGCCAATTTACAACGTGAAGGGGTTATCTAATCGTGACTATTGACAACCATGAAAAACTCAAGCGATATCTAAAAGAAAAACTACCAGACAACTTTCAATCTAAGAAAATAGATTTTTCTAACAACGATTTTAATAGACTTAATAAACTTAAAAAAACTCTAAGCAAACAAAAAACATTTGAAACTATGGACGAGGCTCAAACACGCCATTACAAAGATTTGACAGATACTATAAAAAAAGAGTTAGAGAATAAAATTTTCTTCAGAAAACTGTCAATATGGTTTATGCTTGGAGTTGTTACATTACATTTTTTAGGTTCTATTCTTTTACTATATATTGTCATAAAAGCTCGTATTTGTGGTAAAGGAAATATCATATCTGATAATACAATGATTTATTTGATAGTTACACTAATGGTTAATTTTCTGGCATCATTCGGAATTATTTTAAAATATGTTTTCAGCAGCACTAATGAAACATATTCACATATAGAAAAAACGGCTCTAATGTTTCAAAGCAAGGATATGGTCAATAGTGAGTACGAATAACAAAAAGCATCAGACTATCCTGATGCTTCAGATTGAAGACAAAGTCCTTGGAAGTCAAGTTTCTAAGGGCTTTTCTTTTTGTAAAGTCGTATAAAGGGTGTAAAAGGGAACTTAAGACCCAATGATTTTGTTTATGATGCCTTCTATGACTGTTACCTCTGTCCAGAGAACCAAGTGTTAAGCTATCGCACGACGACTCGAAAAGGTTATCGTGAGTATAAGAGTAATCCCAAAGTATGTACTTCTTGTCCCCTATTATCCGTTTGTACCCAAAGCCCAAATCACCAAAAAGTCATCACGAGACATGTATGGAAAGATGATCTTGAATTTTGTGAAGAGATTCGCCACCAAAGAGGAATGAAGGAGCTTTATAAGAAGCGTAAAGAAACCATCGAGCGACTCTGTGGGACAGCCAAAGAATACCACAACCTCCGTTATACAAGAGAGAAAGGCAAGTCCAAGATGGAAGATAAGGTTGGGTTTACTTTGGCGTGTTTGAATATCAAAAAACTAGTAAAAATGAGGGTGGGGAAGCCTTTTTATTTTGTTCAAATGACCGTTATTCTATCAAAAGATGGAATATTAGCCTGACAAAAAGAAAAAGACAAACACCATTTGGAATGTTTGTCTTCAATCTGAAAAGTTTGGAACAAAAAGATTTTAATTTTTAAAAATCTTAATTATTAATCCCTTCTAATCTATAATTAAATGCGAAAAGCGAACAAAGCAGAATTCTGATTACCAGAAAACTAGTTTTGTTCGCTTTTTTATATTTGAGGTCGGACTTTTGTCCCAGCCTCTTTTAATTTTCTTTCACAGGTATCTCCTTAATCACGCGCGCGGGATTACCAGCTAGAACAACGTTGGCGCCAAATGACTTGGTGATCACAGCCCCAGCTCCAGCAACAACGTTATCTCCCAGTGTCACTCCAGGAAGGACAATGACGCCACCTCCAGCCCAGAAATTGTCTCCGATGGTAATAGGCTTGCCGTATTCCACACCTGAATTACGATCCTGCGGGTCCAGTGGATGGAGTGGGGTTAAAAACTGACAGTTGGGACCAATCATAGCATTGTCCCCGATACGAATCGGACAAACATCCAGCATGGTCAAGTTCCAATTAGAATAAAAATTCTCCCCTAGATGGATATTGACTCCATAATCGACTACCAGTCGTGGATTGACATAGAGATTTTTCCCAGTTGAGCCAAACCAATTCTTGATAAGCTCCGCCCCTTTCAAGGGATCTTCTTCCTTGTTAAAGGCAGCCTGCTTCTGACGAGAAGCCTGAGCCAAGGCTCTCAGTTCTGGGTCCGATGGACGGTAAAACTCTCCCGCTATCATTTTCTGGTATTCACTGGTCATCTTTATACCTCACACTTACTTTGAGCCCATCATATCAAAAAGGCTTTGAAAGGTCAAGAATAGGCTGCTTTCTAAACTATCGAAACCATTCCCTATCCCAAGTCAAAACAACTTGCTTGACAAAAACTTGACTTCATGGTTTAATATACCCCATAAGGGTATATTCGGAGGTGCCTATGTTTCACTTATTTACAAAAATTGACAGTATTTCTACCAGCGAGTTAGAAGCTAAACTCAGAGAACCGATTCAGCTACTGGATGTTCGGACGCCAATGGAATTTCGTAGAGGTCATATCAAAAATGCTAAGAATGTTCCTCTAACCGAAATTGGTTCCTACACACCAACCACAAAAGAAACACTCTATGTCATTTGTCATTCTGGTATGCGAAGCAAACTAGCTGCGAAAAAGCTTAAGAAAAAAGGCTATGATGTCATCAATGTCCGAGGCGGTATGAGTGCTTGGACAGGTAAAATCATCTAGATGTATAAAGGAGGAAATCAATGAAAATTATCATTGTCGGAGGAGTTGCAGGCGGTATGTCAGCAGCAACCCGTCTCAGACGTCTCATGGAAGACGCTGAAATCACTATTTTTGAGAAAGGTCCCTTTGTTTCCTTTGCAAACTGCGGACTTCCTTACTATGTTTCAGGAGAAATTGCAAACCGTGATAGTCTATTGGTCCAAACTCCTGAAAGTCTCAAGGCACGCTTTAATCTGGATGTTCATCCTTTTCATGAGGTCATCAGCATTTCGCCAGAAGAACACACTGTGACGGTACGACACGATGGACAAGAATTTACAGAAAACTACGACAAGTTGATTCTCTCCCCAGGAGCTAAACCATTTGTTCCTGCCATTGAGGGTTTGGCAGAAACTAAGAATACCTACACGCTTCGCAACGTTCCCGATCTCGATAAAATTATGGCAGCCTTGGACAATCATCCAAAAGAAGCTGTCGTTATCGGTGCAGGCTTTATCGGACTTGAAATGGCTGAAAACCTAGCGAAACGTGGATTGCAAGTTACTATCGTGGAGAAGGCACCCCATGTCTTGCCGCCATTAGATCAGGAAATGGCAGCCTTTGTCCAAACAGAATTGGTCAAAAATGGCGTTCACGTCATCACTTCTCAGTCTGCGATTCGATTTGAAGACCAAGGAAATATCATCGTTCTAGAAAATGGTCAAAAGATTGCTTCTGACCTCACCATTCTTTCTGTCGGTGTTGAACCTGAAAACGGACTGGCCAAAGTTGCGGGGATTGAACTGGGACTTCGTGGTGGAATCCTGGTCGATGAACATTATGAAACCAGTCAAAAAGATATTTTTGCAGTTGGGGATGCCATCGTCGTCAAGCAAGAGATTACAGGCCAAGATGCTCTCATCTCTCTCGCTTCTCCTGCCAATCGTCAGGGACGCCAAGTGGCAGACGTCATCGCAGGACTAGAACGTACAAATAAGGGAAGTATCGGCACTGCAATCGTTCGTGCCTTTGATATGACAGCTGCTTCGACTGGTCTCAGCGAGCGTATCCTTAGCATGAATCAACTTCCTTACAAGGCCCTTCATGTCAGTGGGAAAGACCACGCTGGTTATTATCCAGGCGCTACTGATATGACCTTGAAGCTCCTCTTTGACCCAACCACTGGAAAAATCTACGGTGCCCAAGGAGTCGGGAAGAAAGGCGTTGACAAACGAATCGATATCCTGGCAACTGCTATCAAGGGAAATCTCACCGTCTTTGACTTGCCAGAATTGGAGTTCACCTATGCGCCACCATTTGGCTCTGCCAAGGATCCCGTCAATATGCTGGGCTACGCAGCCTTGAACCTTATCGAAGGTCTCAGCGACAATATTCAATGGTATCAGCTCGAAGACGAACTGGCTAAAGGTAAGAAATTCCTAGATGTACGGACAAGTGGCGAATTCCAAAGTGGCAGACTTAAAGTCGATACCATCCACATCCCCCTAAACGAACTACGGGAACGCTTGGACGAACTGGACCAGAACCAAGCCTACATCGTTAGCTGCCACAGTGGTTTGCGCAGCTATATCGCAGAGCGTATCCTCAAACAAGCAGGATTTACCGTCCAAAACCTTGACGGCGCTTATTCACTATACAAAATGGCTAAGCCAGAAGGAGTAGAATATGGAAACTAATATCAGCATGGCTGACTTTTATGAAAAATATCAAAATGAAAATTTAGAGCTTATCGATGTCCGTGAAGCACATGAATTCCAAGCAGGACATGCACCAGGTGCCAAAAATCTTCCATTAAGTACCTTGGAACAAGGATACAAAGAACTCAAACCTGACCATGAATACCATGTCATCTGTCAAGGTGGAGTACGTTCTGCCTCTGCCTGTCAATTTCTCAGCGCCCAAGGCCTCAACGTTATCAATGTAGAAGGTGGTATGAATGCTTGGCCCGGTCAAGTAGAATAAACAAGAGGAGCTGGGCAAAAACTCAATTTCAGGAGAAAGTGAAGTAATACTCAATGAAAATCAAAGTGCAAACTAGAAAGCTAGCCGCAGGTTGCTCAAAGCACTGCTTTGAGATTGCAGATAGAACTGACGTAGTCAGTCACGTATATACGGCAAGGTGAAGCTGACGTGGTTTGAAGAGATTTTCGAAGAGTATAAATCTCCCCACAATAAAACGCATACTATCAAGGTTTTTCAACACCTGATAGTATGCATTTTTTTAATTTTAAAGACTGTTTCCAGCCTCTCTTGATTCACATTCAACTATTCTAATAGCAGAGATCTTTGCAACTCCCATCTCTTTATTTCCGTTTAATCAAGTATCGGATAGCCTTTTCTAGGCGTTCCTTTTGGGCTTCAGGATCATCTAGCGGCTGATTGATACATTCAGTAAGGTTTTCGGTAATTATCATCTCAATCACGCGCTCCACACTAGATTTCACGGCTGTCAGTTGCGTCACAATATCAGCACAGTCACGATCTTCTTCAATCATCTTTTGAATCCCACGCAACTGGCCCTCTGAACGTTTCAGACGAGTGATATACTTTGAATTTGTCATCTCTTTTTCCTTGCTCAATTTTTCTTCATTATATCTCTAATCAGCTCCTTTGTCAAAATTCTCGCCCATCCGTCTCACGCAGTTCTGTTACCACAGACTTTTCAAAAGGTAAACTAGCCATACTGATAATTTACTAGAGTTTTCTAGTTTTACCTTGCTAAACGAATACGAGTCACAATTCCGTCTGGGTCTGTGATCTCCAGCTGGCTAGATGTCAGCCACTTGATTGGTACATCAACTTCTTGTGCTCGTTGCGCAATCGTTAACAGTTCTTCTTTACTAGCGACCTCAATGACATAATAGGCTAAGCCTGGCAAGCCTTGCTTACGCGGAGCTAGGCCTTTTCCTCCCCATTCGTTGACTGCTAAATGATGATGGTAGTCTCCAGCTGCAATCCAACTAGCACTAGGTACACTGAATTTATCCTCTAGTCCTAACACCTTTTGATAAAACTGGCTGGACTTTCGACTGTCCTTGACGGAAAGATGGATATGCCCTATTCTCGTACCTTCTGCTAGGATAAAGGGCTCTACTCTTTCCCCCAACTCATAGATGTCCTGCGCCGCAAGAGCCTCCGTCACCCCAATAATGCGTCCATCTTCTCGAATATCCCATGTGGAAACTGGCTTATCTCGATAGAGCTCGATGCCATTCCCCTCCAAATCCTCCAAGTAAAGAGCCTCACTGTAACCGTGGTCTGCACCGCCCACAAGAGGAATCTGTAAATCTGTCAGGTGTTTCAAGACATCAGCCAAAGCCTTTCGTGACGGCAAGAGAATAGCCAGATGGTAAAGACCATAATGTTCCCTTACTTCTCCACTCTCTTGTGCTTGAATCAGCTGTACCAAGGCTTTTCCACCAAGTCCCAGAACGACCTCTGTCTCAGTTTGAGATAAGATTTCTAAACCAAGCACTTGCTGATAAAAGGCTGTTTGACTTGCCAAATCCTTTACATTTAAAACTGCCTCTGCCAAATAAATGTGGCTCTTGTATTCATAGGTCATAAATGGTTCTCTTTTCTAGTTGTAATTATTTTTATTACAACTATTATATAATTTCCATCAAGAAAGTCAAGTCAGAAAACTCAAAAATAAGGCCATTTCAGGATAAGATAAAGTAAATCTTTCCATAATAAAACGCATATTATCAAACTTTTCAGCACCTGACAATATGCGTTATTTTAAAGACTTTTTGACCAGCTTTTTTTACTTAACAACAAGCTCATAACGTGTCTTACTAGTGAAGGTTTGACCGGCTTTGAGAATGACTTGATCTTTAAGGTCACTGTGAATGGCATCTGGTAAAGCCTGCGCTTCAAGGGCAATCCCATTGTGCTGTACCATTGGCTTACCTCCTATGATGACACTTTCATCCACAAAGTTTGCTGTGTAGACTACAAAGCAAGGAGCTTCTGTCTTGAAAAGCAGGAAGCGACCTGAATTTTGGTCATAAAGGAAACCAGCATTGTCATGGCCTGCAGGAAGGGCAAATGGGTGATCCAAACCAGATACCAGTTGGATTTGCTCATCTTCTTCTGCAAAGATATCCTTCAACAAGGCACCATTGTAGATGTGTTTAACCACATCACGAGTAGCATCTGGAGTTTTTGCAGGAACACCGTCGGGAGCGATTGGGTAAATACCCTCTGTGTTTAGTTGGAAGACATGGCGGTCAATTGTCTGCGTGAAATCACCAGACAAGTTGAAATAGCTGTGGTTGGTTGGATTGACCAGCGTATCCTGATCTGTCGTCACCTTGTAGCTGATTTCGTAAGCACCAGTTTCTTCCAAGTGGTAACTGATCCAAATCTTGATATTTCCAGGGAACCCTCCTGTTCCATCTGTACGCTCTGTGTATAGGGTCAAACCATAGTCGCTCACTTCAACTAGTTCAAACAAGCTAGAATCCCAACCAGTTGAACCACTGTGGTTACAGTTGCTAGCATTGTTGACTTCAAGGTCATAGGTCTTGCCATTGAGCTCAAATGTCGCGCCTGAAATACGGCCTGCCACAGGACCTACACTAGCTCCATGCTTAGGACTATTGCCTACATAACTATCAAAGTCATCAAATCCCAAGATAACATTGGCAAAATTTCCAGCCTTGTCAGGTGTGACATAACGCAAGATGGTCGCACCATAAGTCATAACCTCAAGCTGGTAGCCACCGTCCGTCTCAAAGTGATAGGCCAAGACATCCTTGCCATCAACATTTCCAAATACACTCTCTGTGTATGTTTTCATTCTGTTCTCCTTTTACTATTTCTATCAAGCAAACAAACCATAGAAAGCGCCTTGACAATCTATGGTTTACTTGTATGATTTACAAACCCCTTTATCAAGAATCTATAAACGCAGTATCACTTTTGATATTCGTGGATGATAACACCTTGTACCACACGGTTTACTGTACCTGTAGGAGACGGTGTATCTGGTTTATTTTCTACCTTGAGTGAAGTCAATAGGGCAAAGAGTTGGGCATAAACGATGTAAGGGAAGACACGGTAAATATCATTCAAGACACCGCCACAACCAAGGGCCACTTCTTTGACATTTTCAAGACCAAAGGCTTGATCACTTAAAAGCACAACACGGCGAGCAATCTGGTCACCAGCAACTTCACGAACCAAGTCCAAGTCGTACTTACGAGTGTAGTCTGTCGTTGTACCAAAGACCAAAACAACTGTATCTTCGTTGATAAGAGATTTTGGACCGTGACGGAATCCGACTGGACTTTCATACATAGTCGCCACTTGGCCAGCTGTCAATTCCAAAATCTTGAGCTGAGCTTCATGAGCAAGACCAAAGAAAGGACCAGCGCCTAGATAGATGACACGGTTAAAGTCTAGGTCAACAAGTTCTTTGACATCTTCTGCATTGTCTAGAATTTTACGGGCAAGATTAGATACAACTTCAAAACGTTCAGCTTTCACAGCAAATTCTGTAGGATCAAAGACCAAGAGAGCTGTCAACATCATAGACGTAAAGCTAGAAGTCATGGCAAAGCCAGCGTCATTAGAAGCAGCTGGTTGCAAAAGCAATAGATTGCGGTCATCCCCATGAGCTTGAAGAGCCAGTTTACCATCTGCTGCGCAAGTAATCGTCACTTGATAAAGCTCGTCCACCAAGGCTTTGGCCAAATCAACAGTCGCCACACTTTCAGGCGAATTCCCACTACGAGCAAAAGATACAAGGACAGTCGCCACATCTTTTTTCAAATAAGTTTCTGGATTGGCAACAATATCTGTGGTCGCAATGGCATTGAAATTCCATTTGCGTTCGTCATAGACTTCCTTAAAGTAAGGTACCAAGGTATCTCCCACATAAGCAGAAGTCCCAGCACCTGTCAAGATAACCTTAATATAGTCATGTTTATCAGCAATTCCTTGTAGGAAGGCTGCAATTTCTTCACGTATTGCTTGATAAGATTCAAAAGCTTCTTTCCATACATCAGGTTGTTGGTAGATTTCACGTGTAGTGATTTCTGCACCCAATTCAATCAAGTCTTCTTTTGTATAATGTAACATTGAGTTCCTCTTTTTCTATCAAATATGGGAATGGGAGTAAGCCCCATTCCCATGAATATTCTATATAAGATGCTCTAAATCACATCTTATTCATCTTCGTCATCATCGAAGCCAGCTAACAGGTCATTAACTTTCACAATGCTTTCTGCAGCACGGCTCTTATAGTCCGCATCTGCACCTGTAAGGCTCGCATTGATAAATTCAATCACCATTGGAAGATTCATCCCTGCGTAAAGGTCAATATCACGACCTGCCATGATCAAACGGCTTACCACGTTACATGGTGTTCCACCGAGAAGATCCGCAAAGACTAGGAAATCATCCAATTCTTCAATAGCAGCTTCAAATTTTGCAGTAAATTCTTCTGGACCATCTTCTGGAAGAAGAGCTACCGCATGAATATTGTCTTGTGGACCCATAATCATTTCTGTGCTACCTTTAAGTTCCTCACAGAAGCGACCATGACTCACCAAAATTAATGATTTCGTCATAAATTATGCACCCATTCCAAGTACAAATTTACCAAAGGCAGAAAGAGCCAAAGCAAGTGCGATAATAATACCGATAGCTTTAGTAGAGTTCATACCTTTCTTACCAAGCAACCAGAAAATAAAGGCAGTAAAGATTGCTGGAAGCAAGCGTGGGAAGATTGAGTTCAAGATGTCTTGGAAGTCAATCATCTTCTCACCGATTGCCCATTTGTAAGAAATTTCAAAGTTGATCATTGTTGCTACAAGAGCACCCATCATGAAGACACCAAGTACAGATGCAGCGTCAATCAAGGCTGTCAAAGTACTTTGCATGTTGTTGATGAGGTTAACCCCTTCTTTATATGCAAATTCCAACTGTTTCCAACGGAAGATGTCATAAGCAACTGCAACTGCAATCCAAAGGAAGATACCCCATGGTTGGCCAGCGATAGCCATAGTTGCTGCGATAGATCCCATGATAGCAGGTACAAGTGAACCAAAGATAGTATCTCCAAGAGGAGCGAATGGTCCCATCAAACCTGTCTTGATACCGTTAACGGCATCTTTTGAACCTACACCATCTTTTTCTTCCATAGCGAGGTCAAAACCAGCGATAATAGTGTGGAAGAATGGTGAAGTATTGAAGAATTGAGTATGAACTTTCATCATTTCTTTCAATTCAGGAGTTCCATCCCCATACATTTTACGCAATTGAGGTAAAATCATGTAAAGGTAACCAGAAGCTTGCATACGTTCGTAGTTCCAACCCAATTGGAAAGTAAACAAGCTACGTTTGTTGATTTGATTAAAATCTTCTTTTGTAAGTTTGTAATTAGAATTCGTCATCTTCGATTTCCCCACTTTCTGATGGTGTAGAAGGTGCTACCACAGCTACTTTTTGGCTATTTTTGAAGTGAAGCACTGCAAGGAAGATACCTATGATAGAGATACCAATCATAGACAATCCTTTGAAGTTGTTCACGAAACCAATTTTTTCAGCAACATCTTTCGGTAGAGTACCTACGATACCAGCAACAGCGCCACCAAGACCTGTTACGTATGAGTAAAGAACAGTCAACATAGCTGTTAAACCGAATCCCATAGCAAGGTAGTGAAGGTTACGTTTAACTGGAAGGTAACGAAGCAAGATTGCAAATCCAAGACCTGGAAGCATACGTCCTGCAAGTGTCAAACCATCTGCAACCCATTGGTATTGTTTAACCAAGTCTACTACAGTTTGTACAAATGCACCACCAAAGGCAAGGGCAAAGAAGACTGGAAGGGCACGAGAAAGAGCCCAAGGAAGAGCACCAAGAAGGTAGTTGCGTTCGATTGCTTTATAGTCAAAGCGTTCGATTGCAGCATCAATACGGTGTGCGAAGAAAGTAGTTGTCATACGTCCAAGAACGTCGAAGTATGTCAAAAGTGCTGCTACTGGTACAGCGATTGTTGTAATCGCAAGGTCCGTAGCAATTCCTTGTGAAACTGAGAATGCTGTTGCAAGAACCGCACCAGAAGTTGCGTCGATACGAGAAGCACCACCGAAGGTACCAACCCCAAGAACGAACAACTGCAAGCTACCACCGATAAACAAACCAGTTGTCACATCTCCCATGATTAAACCAGTAATGAAACCAGCAAATACAGGGGAACCTGCAGATGAAACGATCGTCAACTCATCACAGATTTGATAAGCTGAGTACAAAGTGAGAAGTAAAATTTGCCACCATTGTATCATAACAATGACCTCCTAAAAATTTTTTCCTATTTTAATAAGCTCAAAAAGTCTGAAACTGGATCATTTGGAACCATTTGAGCAGTAAGTTTAACACCTTTTTCCGCCAGTTTGTGGAAGTCTTCCACATCCTTGTCCACTACGTTGATAGAACGTGTGATGGCGCGAGTTTCTGGTGTTTGAGACATATTCCCAACATTAAGGGTTTCAAGTGGTACACCTGCTTCTACCAAACCAAGGAAACGGTCTGGTTTACGAGCAACGATAAAGAGACGTTGGCTATCGTATTTACCAGCAAGAATATTGGCTGCCGCTTTCTCAATTGGCAAAATACTCAATTTCACACCTGGTGGTGTCGCTAGTTTCAAACCACTCTTTTCAACGTCGTTGTTGACAACTTCGTCATCCACAACCATAATACGTGAAACATTTAGTTTTCCAGCCCAAAGATTGGCTACTTGTCCGTGGATCAAACGTCCATCGATACGGCATCCTACAATTGTCATAAATTTTCCCCCTTTATATGTTTTAGTGTAGGTTTACGAGTTAAATGAATCTCTTCTTTATATTCACCCTCTGTTTCAAAGATAATGATACGATTAGCACCTTCCTTGAGATAACAATGAGGGATATAAAGCGAGAGTGTTGGGCCGACGTTCCAAAAACGTCCTAAGTGACGCCCATTGACAAAGGCAACTCCCTTACCAAACTCAGATAAGTCTAGGTAAGTATCTTTTGGATCTTGGACTGTAAAGTCATAAGCGTAAAAGGCTGGTTGTCCTTCTGTCCATCCTTTTGAAAAATCAATTTTCTCAGGATTATCCAGTGGTAGTGGATATTGTTTCCAATTAAGTAAGAAGTGTAAATCCTTGCAGACACCTGTTCGAATTCCTTTACGTTGTGTATCAGCTAAGAACTTATGTCCATAGTTAACACGACCCATATTTTCAATCAAGATGTCAAGTTGTGAAGAACCTTTTCGATTACCTTGACAATAGATATCTTCCCCAATCTCCGTCTGGTATTGAGTGGCAATCCGTTGACCATCTACAAAGAGTTGAGCACGGTCACGTCCATCGATGATGCGAAGGCGTTCTTCTTCTGCATCCCAACTTGCCTCAGTACGATAGAGAAGATAGCCATAACATTGACCTAATTCCTCCATCGCTTTTGGATAGAGACTTTCTGTTGGACTAGAAAGACTATCTAAGGTTTCAAATAAGGAAACTTTTTCAGCAAGTGGAATAGCGTCCACCTTCATGCTTTCCTTATAGAGTGGTTCCAACTGCGGATACTCTGGGAAATGTGTTGCCATCATCTTCTTGACTGCCAAATATTTGGCAGTTGGATTTCCTTCTTCATCCAGAAGGGCATCGTAATCATAAGATGTAACTTGTGGCAAATCCAGAGTTCCTCGAGCCGAGCAACCATTCATGAATCCAAAGTTTGTACCACCGTGGAACATGTAAAGGTTGATAGAGCCTTGCTCCAATACCTCTCGAACAGCTTCTGCCAATTCTTTCGGATCCCGTGTGATAATCGGTTCTTTCCAACGATTGAACCAGCCATCCCAGAACTCCATACACATGAGTGGCCATTTCTTACCATGCTCATCAAAGAATTCCTGCATCTGTGAAAAGTTGTAAGGTGCCTTAGAACCAAAGTTGCCTGTTACAAAGAGGTCATCTTCGATTAAGGTTCCAGCTTTCAAAGTAGCTCTCCATGGGCCATCTGAAGTAAAGAGTGGGCAATCAATCCCTCGTTCTTCCATCAATTTTCGAATCGCTCTCAGGTAAGCCTTATCTTCTCCGTAAGAACCATACTCATTTTCAACCTGCATCATGAGGATATTCCCACCATTGTCCAATAAATGTGGAACCAATCGTGACAAGAGTTGGTCATAATAGCGACCCACAGCTCCAATATAGGCTGGGTCAGATGAGCGGATTCTCATATCTTTGGTTAAGAGCCAAGCCGGTAAACCACCGAATTCCCATTCCGCACAGATAAAGGGAGACGGACGAACGATAGCATAGAGACCCAAATCTTGTGCTATCCGAAGAAATCTCTCCAAATCCTGAGCCCCTTCAAAGTTAAACTCACCTTCACGAGGCTCGTGTAAATTCCAAGCTACATAAGTCTCTACCGTATTAAAACCAAGGGCTTTCAAGTTATAGAGCGAATGATACCAATCTTCTGGAGGAATCCTAAAATAATGAATGGCACCAGACAAAATCTTGAACGGTTTCCCATCTAAATAGAAATCGTCCTCAATTTTAAACCTTGTCATTTTTACACCTCTGACTAACTAAGTTTGCGCTTTCATTTGTTATAATATTAAATATAATCAAATCTTTTGTATTTGTCAATAGGTTTTGGAAAATTCTTTAAAATTTTTCCATTTTTTTACTTATCTTTTACCAAAATTATCAAAAAATCGCATGAAAGTGCCTATTTTTGAAGTACAGAGAATTATCCAATTATAAAATGGATTTTTTTACATGTATTATAATGTTTCTAATCTATTATTTTAATTTTTTTACCTAAATACTACTATTTTCTTTACATTTATGGTAGAATCAAGGATGGAAAAATAGAATTGAGGTGAAATTATGGCTATTCCAAAATACCAATATATTAAAGATGAATTAAAAAATAAAATTATCTCTGGTCAATTTGAAAGTGGTGATAAATTTTACACAGAAGCAGAATTGATCGCAATGTACGATGTAAGTTCTATCACAGTTGTTCGTGCTTTAAACGATCTTGCTAAAGATGGTTACATCGTTCGCCAACAAGGAAAGGGTACATTCGTTTCACGCGCACGTAAACACAAACTCGTAGAATTTTCAGACGTCGAAGTTTTCGAAACGAAAGATGATAAGGTGACCGTTCTTTCTATCGAGCGTGGAAATAAACTTGAATATTTAGATAAACTTGGACTACGTGGTGATCAGTTCTACTACAAAATTGAACGTGTACGCGAAACAAATGGTGTTGTTTACATCTATCACACATCTTATGTTCCAGAACAATATATCAATGCCAATTATCCAAATCTTGAATATTATAGCTCTATCTATAAACGTTTCAAATTGGATTACCACATTCATATGAATGATGAGCATTTTGAGGAAATCAATGCAATTACATTCCCAACACCAGAGCATGCTGCTTCTATACTAGGAATTGATACACAATTCCCAACAGTACTTCAAACAAAAACTACTAAGCTTGAAGCAACTGGACAAGTTCTTGCCTATAGCGAAACGTATAAGAGAGCAGATTACTACAAAATCAAATTCATTTCATGTAACCGTGGTCACTAAGAAAAAGCTTGAGCCTTGCTCAGGCTTTTTCTATATATATTATAGCACGAAAAAGCGAATATGAAAACGCTATTAAATATATTTATTTGTAGCACTTTTACTAAAAACAAGTTAAAAATCACTGATTTTTCCTTAATTTTACCTTCTTATATAAGTTGTTATTTCCAAAATCTTATGATTTACTCCGTTTGTTATAGTTATTATATAAATTTACTTGACTTTTTACTATATAGATAATAAAATTAAATTGGTTTTATGTAAACGTTATCAAAATAGTTGTATCAAGGAGGTTTTATCATGAAACTAGACAAGAAACAGCGTTTCTCGATTCGCAAGTATGCAGTCGGAACAGCTTCTGTACTGATAGGATTTACCTTCAGTGCGCAAGTCGTATCTGCAGATGGACTCACACCAGCACCAAAAGCTACTGAAACTTTGCAAGCTGTGCCGGATAGCCCACAAGCATCAGAAGCACCAATTCAAGATAAAGAAGAAAAACTTGTAAAACAAGCTGATAAAACTATAAAAGAGGAAGTTAAAACTGAAAAAGATACTGTTAACACAGTTGTTCCAAAAACAGACAATGTGGTAACACCAGTAGTAACAGAACATACCAGCCCAGCTCCTACTACGGAATCAGAAAACACAACTCAAGTGAAAAAAAGTGCAGATAGTGCCAATGCTGAGAAGAAAAACGAGCCTGCTACTCCTGCTGTACTCGCTCCGACTACTGAACGTGCCACTCAAACTAATGAAAAGCTAGCGAAAAAGAAAATTGTTTCTATTGATGCTGGACGTAAATATTTCTCACCAGAACAGCTCAAGGAAATCATCGATAAAGCGAAACATTATGGCTACACTGATTTACACCTATTAGTTGGAAATGATGGGCTCCGCTTCATGTTGGACGATATGAGCATCACAGCTAACGGCAAGACCTATGCGAGTGACGATGTCAAACGTGCCATTGAAAAAGGTACAAATGATTATTACAACGATCCAAACGGCAATCACTTAACAGAAAGTCAAATGACAGATCTAATTAACTATGCCAAAGATAAAGGCATCGGTCTCATTCCGACAGTAAATAGTCCTGGTCACATGGATGCGATTCTCAATGCCATGAAAGAATTGGGAATCCAAAACCCTAACTTTAACTATTTTGGGAAGGAATCAGCTCGTACTGTAGATCTTGACAACGAACAGGCAGTCGCTTTTACAAAAGCCCTTATCGACAAGTATGCTGCTTATTTCGCGAAAAAGACTGAGATCTTCAACATCGGACTTGATGAATATGCCAATGACGCAACAAACGCTAAAGGTTGGAGCGTTCTTCAAGCTGATAAATACTATCCAAACGAAGGCTACCCTGTCAAAGGATATGAAAAATTTATTGCCTACGCCAATGACCTAGCTCGTATTGTAAAATCGCACGGTCTCAAACCAATGGCCTTCAATGATGGTATTTACTACAATAGTGATACTAGCTTCGGAACTTTTGACAAAGATATCATCGTTTCAATGTGGACTGGTGGTTGGGGAGGTTACGACGTCGCTTCTTCTAAACTTCTAGTAGAAAAAGGTCACCAAATTCTAAACACTAACGACGCTTGGTACTATGTTCTTGGGCGAAATGCAGATGGCCAAGGTTGGTACAACCTTGATCAAGGATTAAACGGTATCAAGAACACTCCAATCACTTCGGTACCAAAATCCGACGGAGCAACTATTCCATTCATCGGTGGTATGGTAGCTGCTTGGGCTGACACTCCATCTGCACGTTATTCACCGTCACGCCTCTTCAAACTCATGCGGCAATTCACAAATTCTAATGCTGAATACTTCGCAGCTGATTATGAGTCTGCAGAACAAGCACTTAACGAGGTACCAAAAGACCTTAACCGTTATACTGCAGAAAGCGTCGCAGCAGTTAACGAAGCGGCAAAAGTCATCCGTTCACTTGATAGCAACCTCAGTCGTGCCCAACAAGACACGATTGACCAAGCTATTGCAAAACTTCAAGAAGCAGTCAGCAATTTGACCTTCACACCAGAAGCTCAAAAAGAAGAAGATGCTAAACGTGAAGTTGAAAAACTTGTCAAAAACAAGGTGATTTCAATCGATGCTGGACGCAAATACTTTACTCTTAATCAGCTCAAACGCATCGTAGATAAGGCCAGTGAGCTCGGATATTCTGATGTTCATCTCCTTCTAGGAAATGATGGCCTTCGCTTCCTACTCGATGATATGACCATTACGGCCAACGGAAAAAGCTATGCAAGTGATGATGTTAAAAATGCCATCATCCAAGGAACAAAAGCTTACTACGATGATCCAAACGGGACTGCACTTACACAGGCAGAAGTGACAGAACTAATTGAATACGCTAAATCTAAGGGCATCGGTCTCATCCCAGCTATTAACAGTCCAGGTCACATGGATGCTATGCTCGTTGCCATGGAAAAATTAGGCATTAAAAATCCTCAAGCCCACTTTGACAAAGTCTCCAAAACAACTATGGACTTGAGAAACGAAGAAGCGATGAACTTTGTAAAAGCCCTCATCGGTAAATACATGGACTTCTTTGCAGGTAAAACAAAGATTTTCAACTTTGGTACTGACGAATACGCCAACGATGCGACTAGTGCCCAAGGCTGGTACTACCTCAAATGGTATCAACTCTATGGCAAGTTTGCCGAATATGCCAACACCCTCGCAGCTATGGCCAAAGAAAGAGGGCTTCAACCAATGGCCTTCAACGATGGCTTCTACTATGAGGACAAGGACGATGTTCAGTTTGACAAAGATGTCTTGATTTCTTACTGGTCTAAAGGCTGGTGGGGTTACAACCTCGCATCACCTCAATACCTAGCAAGCAAGGGTTATAAGTTCTTGAATACCAACGGAGACTGGTACTATGTTATAGGCAATCACAAACAAGATGAAGCTTACCCTCTTTCAAAAGCAGTTGAAAATTCTGGTAAAGTTCCATTCAATCAACTAGCTTCTACCAAATATCCTGAAGTAGACCTTCCAACAGTTGGAAGTATGCTTGCTATCTGGGCAGATAAACCAAGCGCTGAGTACAAGGAAGAGGAAATCTTTGAACTTATGACTGCCTTTGCAGACCACAACAAAGACTACTTCCGTGCTAATTATAATGCTCTCCGCGAAGAAATCGCACAAATTCCTGAAAACTTAGAAGGATACAGCAAGGAAAGCTTGGATGCCCTAAGTGCAGCTAAAACAGCTCTAAATTACAACCTCAATCGTAATAAACAAGCTGAGCTTGACACACTTGTAGCCAAACTAAAAGTCGCTCGCTTAGGTCTCAAACCAGCTGCAACTCACTCAGGAAGCCTGGATGAAAATGAAGTGGCTGCCAATGTTGAAACCAGATCAGAACTCATCACAAGAACTGAAGAAATCCCATTTGAAGTTATCAAGAAAGAAAATCCTAACCTCCCAGCTGGTCAAGAAAACATTATTACAGCAGGAGTCAAAGGTGAACGAACTCATTACATCTCTGTCCTTACTGAAAATGGAAAAACAACAGAAACAGTCCTTGATAGCCAGGTAACCAAAGAAGCTGTGAACCAAGTTGTTGAAGTCGGTACTCCTGTAACTCACAAGGGTGATGAAAGTGGTCTTGCACCAACTACTGAGGTAAAACCTAGACTAGATGCTCAAGAGGAAGAAATTCCATTTACCACAGTGACTCGTGAAAATCCACGCTTGCTCAAAGGAAAAACACAAGTCATTACTAAAGGTGTCAACGGGCGTCGTAGCAACTTCTACTCTGTGAGCACTGTTGAGGGCAAGGAAGTGAAAACCCTTGTAAATAGTGTCGTAGCACAGGAAGCCGTTACTCAAATTGTGGAAGTCGGAACCCTTGTAACTCAAAAGGGTGATGAAAGTGGTCTTGCACCAACTACTGAGGTAAAACCTAGACTAGATGTCCAAGAGGAAGAAATTCCATTTACCACAGTGACTCGTGAAAATCCACTCTTACTCAAAGGAAAAACTCAAGTCATTACTAAGGGCGTCAATGGACATCGTAGCAACTTCTACTCTGTAAGCACTGTCGATGGCAAGGAAGTGAAAACTCTTGTAAGTAGTGTCGTAGCACAGGAAGCCGTTACTCAAATTGTGGAAGTCGGAACTATAGTAACACATGTAGGCGATGAACATGATCTTGCTCCAGTTGCAGAAACAAAACCTAGACTGGATATCCAAGAAGCAGAAATTCCATTTACCACAGTGACTCGTGAAAATCCACTCTTGCTCAAAGGAAAAACACAAGTCATTACTAAAGGTGTCAACGGGCGTCGTAGCAACTTCTACTCTGTGAGCACTTCTGCCGATGGTAAAGAAGTGAAAACTCTTGTAAATAGTGTCGTAGCACAGGAAACCGTTACACAAATAGTCGAAGTCGGAACTATGGTAACACATTTAGGCGATGAAAACGGACAAGCCGCTATTGCTGAAGAAAAACCAAAACTAGAAATCCCAAGCCAACCAGCTCCATCAACTGCTCCTGCTGAGGAAAGTAAAGCTCTTCCTCAAGGTCCAGCTCCTGTGACAACAGAGAAAAAACTTCCTGAAACAGGAAGTCACGATTCTGCAGGACTAGTAGTCGCAGGACTCATGGCCACACTAGCAGCCTATGGACTCACTAAAAGAAAAGAAGACTAAGTCTTTTAGATAAAAAATAAACAGCGAGATTGAAACTCGCTGTTTATTTTTTAATCAATTACCCAGTCCAAGACGTTCAAAGATATCATCCACTCGTTTAGTGTAATAAAGAGGGTTGAAGATTTCGTCGATTTCCTCTTGAGTCAGGCGTGATGTCACTTCTGGATCTGCTTCAAGAAGTGGTTTAAAGTCTACTTGATTGTCCCAAGAGTAGGCTGTTTTTGGTTGTACCAAGTCATAGGCTTGCTCACGGGTCATGCCTTTTTCAATCAAGGTCAACATAGCGCGTTGGCTGAAAATCAAACCAAATGTCGAGTTCATGTTGCGGATCATATTTTCTGGGAAGACTGTCAAGTTCTTAACGATGTTTCCGAAACGGTTGAGCATGTAGTCAATCAAGATGGTCGTATCTGGTGTGATGATGCGCTCAGCTGATGAATGGGAAATATCTCGTTCATGCCAGAGAGCCACGTTTTCATAGGCTGTAATCATGTGACCACGAATAACACGCGCAAGACCTGTCATGTTCTCAGAACCGATAGGATTGCGTTTGTGAGGCATAGCAGATGAACCTTTTTGCCCTTTAGCAAAGAATTCTTCCACTTCGCGTTGTTCTGATTTTTGCAAACCACGAATCTCCGTCGCCATACGTTCGATAGAAGTCGCGATACTTGCAAGTACTGCAAAGTACTCAGCATGAAGGTCACGAGGAAGCACCTGTGTAGAGATTTCTTGAGCACGGATACCCAATTTGTCGCAGACATATTGCTCTACGAATGGTGGGATGTTGGCGAAGTTTCCAACCGCACCAGAAATCTTACCAGCTTCCACTCCAGCAGCCGCATGCTCGAAACGTTCGATGTTGCGCTTCATTTCGCTGTACCAAGTCGCCAATTTAAGACCAAAAGTTGTAGGCTCAGCGTGTACCCCGTGGGTACGACCCATCATGATGGTAAACTTGTGCTCCTTAGCCTTATCAGCGATGATGTTGGTGAAGTTTTCAAGGTCACGACGGATGATGTCGTTGGCCTGCTTGTAGAGGTAACCATAGGCAGTATCCACCACGTCGGTAGAAGTCAAGCCATAGTGGACCCACTTGCGCTCTTCACCAAGAGTCTCAGAAACCGCACGCGTGAAAGCCACCACATCGTGGCGAGTCTCCTGCTCAATCTCTAAAATACGGTCGATGTCAAAGTCCGCCTTCTCGCGAATCAAAGCCACATCTTCCTTAGGGATTTCACCCAACTCAGCCCATGCCTCGTCAGCCAAGATTTCCACCTCAAGCCAAGCACGGTATTTATTTTCTTCACTCCAAATGTTCGCCATCTCAGGGCGAGAGTAACGGTTGATCATGTTGTTTCTCCTTTAAAGCATTTCTTTCATCTTGAACAGGTTAGAATGAAAATTTTCAATTCTTTTTTCAAGTGCTTCAACAGTTTTTTCTTTACTATCGTTATAATAAATAGATAGTAATTGACTATCTTCCTTACTGATATCTTTCCGATTCTCATCAGGTAGACTATTTAATTTTTCTGATGCCATCGCAATCATGTCTACAATTCTAATTGAAGCATTAAAACCAATAGCAAAAATATTTTTCTTTTCTAAATCTTTCTCTTGAGATACCAAAAAATTATATGAAATAAATAGTAATTTTGAATAATCTTCAAAAAAGTATCTTGCGTTTCCAAACTCTCTTCTAATTTTTAGCGGAACTTCCTCAAGCTCTATTTCCCTCCACTTTTCTAGCAATTCTCCCATAGCATAATGTCTAGCAACGACATTCATTGTGTTTTGAACCCTTGAGTCACTCTGAATATATTCCTCAATACGATCAATATTTTCATATAAAAATTCTAATCCCTTCGGTAATCTTATTCGTCTTAACTCAAGCGCTGTTTTTTCTAGAGATTCCCCCATCTTTTCTTGTTTTGTATTCTGTGCATCTAAAATGTTTGTAATTTCTACAAAAGTTTCTTGCATTTGTTTCTGATTTTCTTCTTGTTTATCTAAACGTTGCTCTTGCAAAATCAGATCGTCTTTCCTTTCCAAACTCTCGACATGAAAAAGAAATAATGATATTAATACAGGAATCAACATACACAGTAATTGGATAAGGTAATCACCTGGTTTAGTTTCAAAGTTATTAACAATGCTATTCCAATAAGAACAGCTCAATATTATTAATAAAAGTGTAATTACGGCTGTAATTAAGTAAATTACTTTTTTCAAACTTCCTCCTCAACTCTCACCCTCTGGTTTTGTAACTTTCTTCTTCCCACTAGCCCTATATCTCTTCCTGATGGTGTTGAGTTGGGCTTTGAGATTTTGGTAGTCTTAGTGTTCGGGTTGGCCGTGGGATAGGACGGCGACTAGGTCAATGATGTAGTCGTAAGCGGCTTGCAGGGTTTGTTTTTGTTGCTTGCTTTGGCCAATCTTGTATTGGCTTGCTCGCTGAGGCGGGCTTTATAAACCGCAACGAATTTGCTTTGCGCAGCTTGGTGTAGGCTGCCTCCACCGCCTGTCCGTCAACATGAGCGTAGGCTTTTACAAAATTGACCAGCGTTTGGTAGGCATTGTCACGCTTTTGGTCGACCTCGTCCAAGTCCTTGACCACAGCCGATGCTGCTTTGCCCTTTGGCGCGCTCTGATAATTAGCCTAAGCCGTTTCCAGACGGCTAGCGTGAGTCGTGAGCAAGTGCTCCTGCTTGTGCTCCTTGGCAAAAGTTATCAAAGCTGAAACCGTGTCAGCTGTCAACTGCGAAAACTCATCGGTTTTCAACTTCTCTGTCGCCAGAGATTCAATCCCATAAGTTTTCAAATTCATCTATCGTCTCCTTTTTTTAAAAATATTATTTTCATAAATGATATGGGAGAAAATCCCAAAGGTTTCCCGCAAACAGAAACACATCGTCGGGAAGTTTCAGCGGTCTGATTCTGACGGGGAGGGAATGGGGAGGAGGAAGCAATTGATCACCTTTCATATCGTCTACTTATCAAAATCCCGAAATAAAATGATCTAAACTGTGCGCAAGCTTCTTCCAAAATCCACCTATGATTATGTCATCTTCATCAATGTAAAGGCTGCTTTTTAAAATAGTATTTACAAATCGCATATCGTAAGTAAAGGCTTGAACAGCAAGATAATAACCTAGTAATCCTAAAATTATCAGAAACATCAACAATGCTAAAAAAACAACCAAGTCATTTTGCAAACCAGCATTTTCATCAATTAACAGTTTTGAAAGTTCTTCTTTAGGAATAGAATCTTTAAAAAAATTAAGATAGGTTGTAGTCACAAATATTGAAATAGTTGCTAAAATACCACAACTCCAATTTGCAAAACTATTTATTTTTTTCAACGATAATTCTATATCAGAAATTAACATTTCCGTATGTTCGTCATTTAAAAAATATCCTTTTCTAAAAGCTATCGTTAAATTTTTAATATTAATTTTCTCAAAAAGAAAATTAAATCTATAAAGCACTCCCATAATTAATAATAAAGCAACAAGTCCCCCTGAGGAATCTGGATCTTGAGCTCTACCAATTAGAAAAAGCGCATATAAAATCCCATACAATAATACATACTTCATAACTTTTCCCGTAAGGGAGTCAACTAAACCTATCTGGCTTCTTAATAAGTTTTTGATCTCAAAATACTTTAATGGCATACCTCTCCTCTAAAAATCCATCCCTTCCCCAAACTCCTCAACCTTATCCGGCACATCACTAAACAAAGTCACATGTCCCATTTTGCGGTTGTGCTTCGCTTCTATTTTACCATACATGTGGAGGTGGGCGCTTGGATTTTTTGTGACATATTTTTCGGCCGCCTCAACGTGCTGGCCGAGGACATTGAGCATGACAGCTGGCGCATGTAGTTTGATGGCTGGCAATTGTGCTCCTAGAACACCCAAGATATGGGTATCAAACTGGGAGAAGTCGCAGGCTTCGATTGAGTAGTGGCCTGAGTTGTGTGGACGCGGGGCAATCTCATTGACGATGATGTCGTCAGCCGTCGCAAACATTTCCACGCAAAGCGTTCCAGATAAGTTAAGTTGTTCTGCAATTCGCACTGCCATGGTTTTTGCTTTTTCAGCCAGACTAGCCGAAATGCGGGCTGGCACGATGGTCTTGGACAGGATATTGTTGCGATGGATATTTTCCTGAACCGGAAAAACTGTCACGTCCTTGCCATTACCAGACACGATGACAGAAATCTCAAGGTCAAAGTTAACGAATTCTTCTAAGACGCAGTCTGCTGAGTCGGCTAGTGCACGAGCTTCTTCCAAGTCTGCTTCCGAGCGAATGACTTTTTGTCCATGCCCATCGTAACCACCAGTCGCAGTCTTGAGGACATAATTTTTCGATAGGTCGATATCAGCCAAGTCTTGGCTTGAAGTCACAACCTTGTAGGGGGCAACAGTGACTTGAGCCTTATTTGACAAAAAATCCTTTTCAAAGATACGATTTTGAGAAATGCGGAGCAGGTCTGTTCCTTGAGGGAGTTGTCCACCCTTGATAACGGCATCCAAACCGTCAGCGTCGACATTTTCAAATTCATAAGTGAGGACATCGCAACGCTCCGCCAACTGACGGAGAGCGTCCACATCGTTATAAGGAGCCACGATGATCTCCGCCACGCGAGAGGCCGGGCAATCAGCCGCAGGATCCAGCGCGATGACCTTGTGCCCCATGTAGATAGCAGAAATGGCCATCATCTGCCCCAGCTGACCGCCACCGATAATTCCGATTGTTTTAGATGAGCTCATTGGTAGACTCCTCTGCGATTTTTCCTTGCTCTTCTGCGAAATCTGCTAATGCTGTAGCAATAGCCTGGTCCTCTACTGAAAGGAGACGGAGGGCAAAGAGGGCCGCATTTGTCGCTCCTGCTTCACCGATTGCCATCGTCGCAACAGGCACACCACCTGGCATCTGTACGATAGAGTAGAGTGAGTCCACGCCACTAAGAGCACGCGATTTGACAGGTACACCGATGACAGGAAGGGTTGTTTTGGCTGCGACCATTCCTGGCAAATGGGCTGCGCCACCTGCTCCCGCGATGATGACCTTGATGCCACGGCTACGAGCTTCTTCAGCATGTCTGAACATGAGGTCTGGTGTACGGTGGGCAGAGACAACCTTCTTTTCGTAGGCCACACCGAAACGGTCTAGGACTTCGGCGGTTTTTTGCATGGTTGCCCAGTCGGATTTTGAGCCCATGATGATGGAAATTACTGGTTTAGTCATAATATTCCTTTTCTTTCCTTTCTTTTTTCAATCACCTTAAGTTGTGAGGGACGGCAGCAGCCACCAAAGGTGTCTCATACCTAAATCGTAAGCCCCAGGTCTTCCGATTTCCCTGAAGGCTTGACTAATAAATCCAAGCCTTCTTTCACAACGGCGGTGATTGCTCTAATATTAGCTCGCTAATGCTCGCAAGTTATGCAACCATTAGCGTATTTTGTGAATTTTTATTTTTCTTTTAAATAATCGTCTAATGTAGTGCGGACGTAAGCGAACGCTTGTGGCGTTCCATTACTAAAACTGGAGCCTAGGTCTCCAGTTTTCCGCTCCTAGTATCAAAGTTACTAGGAGTTCCACTACTGCGACGATTATTCTATAGTGGCTCGCTTTCGCTCACCATGACAATTTTTGTGTCTGTTAATCTTTTATGGCCTTGCTTCCGATATCTGTTCGGTAGAAGAGGCCTTCTGTTTTTTGTTGCGATAGTTCTTGGTAGATGGTTTCTTGGGCTTCTTTGACGGTATCTGCTGTGGTAACTAGCATATAGACACGTCCGCCATTTGATAGCAATGCTCTGCTATTTTCAGCAAACTTAGCCCCTGCGTAGTAGGTGATGATGTCGTCTTCGGTCTTGGCTGGCAACTTGACACCTTTTTCATAGTCTAGCGGGTAACCATTGGACGCGACAACCACACCCAGAGTCACACCCTTGTCCGTCCACGTGATCTTCGGATCCTTACCATCGAGAATATCCGTGATATTTTGCGCAAAATCAGATGTCAAACGAGGCAAGATAATTTGTGTTTCTGGATCTCCAAAACGAGCGTTGAACTCGATGACTTTGGGTCCATCAGCTGTCAAGATAAGACCCGCATAAAGGATACCAAGATACGGACGACCTTCTTGAATCATACCTTCTAGGACTGGCTTGACAATGGTATCAACCGCTGTATCAATTACACTCTGTGGCAAGTGTGGAACTGGCGCATAGGAACCCATCCCTCCCGTGTTAGGGCCCTTGTCGCCATCATAGGCACGTTTGTGATCCTGAGCCGTTGGCATAATGTAGAACTTATCCCCATTGACAAAGGCAAAGAGTGAAAATTCCTCTCCTTCAAGGAATTCCTCAATAACCACGCGCGCACCTGAATCACCAAATTTATTATCCAAAAGCATCTCGTGAGCTGCTTCGACTGCTTGCTCAACCGTCTCCGCAACTACGACACCCTTCCCAAGGGCCAAACCATCCGCCTTGACCACGATAGGAGCCCCCTGCTTTTCGATATAGGCCTTGGCTTCCTCGAAATCTGAGAATGTGCCATAGGCCGCTGTCGGAACGCCGTATTTGACCATGATTTCCTTGGCAAAATCCTTAGACCACTCTAGCTCCGCTGCTAATCTTGTCGGACCAAAAGCCTTGAGGCCTACCTGGTTAAAATCATCCACAATCCCAGCCGCAAGGGCGTCATCTGGCCCGATAAAGGACCAAGCGATATCGTTGTCTTTTGCAAACTCAATCAATTTAGAATGTTCGGAAATAGAGATATCTACCAATTCCAACCCATCCAGAGTCATACCGTCATTCCCAGGAGCTACAAAGACTTTTTCAACGTCTTTTGATTCAAGTAACTTTTTAGCAATCGCATGCTCACGACCACCCGAACCGACAACAAGCAGTTTCATTTTCCAACCTCTTTTGCGAATTATTTACTAATATTATAACACAAACGTTCGTTTTAATCTTGTTTTATTAAGCATTTTTAAGCAAAAAAGGAAAGAAACTGTTTTCTTCCCTTTTACCTTCTTAATGTCTAAAATGTCTCACGCCTGTGAAGACCATGGTCATGCCATATTTGTCAGCAGCTTCGATAGATTCTTGGTCACGGACCGATCCACCTGGCTGGATGATGGCCTTGATACCTGCTTTGGCGATTTCTTCCACGTTATCTGCAAATGGGAAGAAGGCATCGGAAGCAAGCACAGCGCCGTCAAGACGGTCTTTAGCTTGGTCGATGGCAATACGAACGGAGCCCACACGGTTGGTTTGACCTGGGCCAACGCCAAGTGTCATGTGGTCATTGGTCACGATGATACCATTTGATTTGACATACTTGATAGCCTTCCAAGCGAACTCAAGGGCAGTCGCCTCTGTCTCAGTTGGCTGGCGTTTGGTCACCACTTGCCAGTCAGCTGGGCTTTCTTTGATCACATCTTGGTTTTGCACCAGGAGTCCACCTACTACACCTGTATATTCTGCTTCCACTTCGCTAGCATCTTGAGCGTCAAATGGCAAGGCGAGGATCCGCAAGTTTTTCTTTTTGTTAGTCAAAATGGCTAGTGCTTCATCCGTATAACTTGGCGCGATGATGATTTCAAGGAAAACGCCGTGCATCTTCTCAGCTGTCGCAGCATCTACCTCACGGTTGAGGACGACAATTCCACCAAAGATAGACACTGGGTCAGACTCATAAGCATAATCCCAAGCAGTCTCGATGTCATCAGCCTGACCGATTCCACATGGGTTCATGTGTTTAAGAGCCACAACGGTTGAACGGTCTTTGAAATCACGGATGATACGGATAGCAGCATCAGCGTCACGAATATTGTTGAATGACAATTCTTTCCCGTTGAGCTGTTTAGCGGATGCAATCGAGTAGTCAGTCGGCAAGGCTTTTTGGTAGAAATCTGCATCCTGTTGAGGATTTTCCCCATAGCGCATAGCCTGCTTGAGGTCATAGGTCAAAGTAAGCTTTTCAGGTTTGCTTTCGCCCACTTGAGCTGTGAAATACTCTGCAATCAAGGCGTCATAAGCCGCTGTGTGACGAAATACTTTGGCTGCCAAACGTTGACGCGTTTCGTAAGTCGTTTCGCCGTTTGCTGACAATTCGTCAAGAACCACAGCATAGTCAGCTGGATCTACCACAACTGTTACGCTAGCATGGTTCTTCGCTGCTGAACGAAGCATGGATGGCCCGCCGATATCGATGTTTTCAACTGCATCAGCATAAGTCACATCTGGTTTGAGGATGGTTTCCTTGAATGGGTAAAGATTAACCACTACAAGGTCAATGAGCTCGATTTGATTGTCTTTGGCTGCTTCCAAGTGACTATCCAAGTCACGACGAGCCAAAAGTCCCCCGTGGATATTTGGATGAAGGGTCTTGACACGGCCATCCATCATCTCTGGAAAACCAGTCACATCATCGATGGCAATGGTCTTCACCCCAGCATTATCAAGGGCAACCTTGGTCCCACCTGTCGAGATAATCTCCCAACCAAGTTTTTTAAGTTCTTGGGCAAATTCAACAATGCCCGCTTTATCTGAGACGCTGATTAAAGCGCGTTTAGTCATCTTTTTTCCTTTCATTTTCAAACTCTCTACCTACGCATTTTTCGATTCATAAAGTGTAGGGAGACGATTACCAAGACTCCCAAAATTACTGTCAGTAAAAATCTCCCCCAATAGGGAATCTCTGGGAAGAAAAAATTTACTAGTAAACGTAGAATGATTACCAAGGTAATCAAGGCAAGTGTTTCCAACCATTTTTTCATTTACTTGTCCAACAATTCTCTAATAACTTCCGGATACAACTTGTACTCTGCCTCATGAATCCGAGCTTCAAAACTGTCAATGGTATCATCAGCTAGTCGTGGTACACGAACTTGTTTGATAACCTTTCCAGTATCCACACCGGAATCCACCCAGTGAATGGTCACACCAGACTGATCCACCCCAGCATTCCAAGCATCCTCAATCCCATGAGCTCCTGGAAATTCTGGCAGGTAGGCTGGATGGATATTGATGATTCGACCTTCATAAGCCGACAATAAAGTTGGCCCAACGATTTTCATGTATCCTGCTAGACAAACCAAGTCAATCTGGTGTTCTTCCAAGAGTTCGACAAGGGCCGCTTCATAGTCTGCCTTGCTCTCAAACTCCTTGAGTTCAAAAGCATAGGACAGAACGCCGAGCTTGTCTGCACGTTCGAGCACATAGGCATCACGATGATCTGAAAAGACAAACTCCACTGGAAATTCTTCGGCAATCACCTGAAAATTTGAGCCATTACCCGAGGCAAAAACTGCTATTTTTTTCATTTGATGATGACACTTTCGTTTTCTTTCTTGACGATACGACCAATTTCATAAACTGGTTCATTCAACAATTCCTTGACACGGCCTACATTTTCAGGGCTAACTGCCAACATGAGTCCCACACCCATATTGAAGATTTCAAACATTTCTTCGTGTTTGATCTGACCGTATTTTTCAAGGGCTTTGAAAATTGGAAGCACTGGAACTTTGCTTTCATCAATCTCAGCAGCTAGGTCATCTGCAAACATACGAGGGACATTTTCGATAAAGCCACCACCAGTGATGTGGGCAATGCCGTTGACCAACTCTTCCTTGATGAGTGGCAAAACAGCCTTGACATAGATACGAGTTGGCTCAAGAAGAACGTCCTTGAGTTGCTTGCCTTCCAATTCTGGAAGGACTTCCTCACCTGTGTAATCCGCAAAGACACGACGGACGAGAGAGTAACCATTGGAATGAATCCCACTTGAAGCAAGTCCGAGAAGAATATCTCCTTCTGCCACCTTCGAACCGTCAATGACTTGAGATTTTTCAGCCACACCGACCGCAAAACCAGCCAAGTCATAGTCATCTTCGCCGTACATGCCAGGCATTTCAGCCGTTTCCCCACCAATGAGGGCAGCGCCTGCCTGCACACAACCTTCTGCCACACCAGCAACGACTTGCTCTAGCTTAGCTGGTTCATTCTTGCCTGTCGCCACATAGTCGAGGAAATAGAGGGGTTCCGCACCCGCAGCGATGATATCATTGACACACATGGCCACACAGTCCTGACCAATGGTATCGTGCTTGTCGTACTTGATAGCCAACATGAGCTTAGTTCCGACACCATCAGTCCCTGAAATCAAGACGGGTTCTTTAACCCCAGTCTTTGAAAGGTCAAACATACCACCAAAGCCACCAAGAGCTCCCATGACACCTGCACGCTCCGTACGAGCCACGTGCTTTTTAATCCGTTCAACAACTTCATAACCCGCTTCAACATCTACACCCGACTGGGCATAAGCATTTTTTGTCATTTATTTATTCCTTTTCTTTGAGAAGATTGCGACGTATTTTTAGATAAACAATTATTTTATCTAAAAATACTAGTCAGGGCTCTAGCTTTGATCCTATAGGACAAAGCGTCTACTGACAAATGCTTTAGCTTTTAGTCAGTAGTGAGACGTGAAGCATAAGCATTTTTATTTGTCATTTTGTCTCCTCTTCCTTTCCTTTAATAGAGAATCTTTATCCGACTATTTGTAAAAACTAGTCTTCTCTTCCAAACTTCGACGATAGTCTTCTTCGTAATCGTAGAGAGGCGTTGGGTAATCACCATCAAAATAAGCGACACAGAGACCACCATTTGGCGCATCCGTTTCAATACCAATCGACTCAATCAATCCTTCAACAGAAAGATAGGTCAGGCTATCCGCCCCAATGATTTGGCGAGTTTCTTCGACCGTATGATTAGCCGCAATTAGCTCCTGACGGGTCTGGATATCAATTCCATAGAAGCATGGATAAGCTAGCGCTGGACTGCCAATAGCAACGTGAACCTCAGTTGCACCCGCTTCTTTCAAGAGCTGAACGATACGACGAGAAGTTGTTCCACGTACAATAGAGTCATCAATCATAACAACACGCTTGCCTTTGACAACACCAGAAACTGCAGACAGTTTCATCCGCACCCCTTGCTCCCGCAATTCTTGAGTCGGTTGGATAAAGGTACGTTGGGTGTATTGGTTCTTGATGAGGCCCATTTCGTTTGGTAAACCTGATTCTTCCGCAAATCCCATAGCCGCGCTGAGGGAAGAATTGGGCACACCGACCACGATATCCGCCTCGTGCTTGAATTCACGCGCCAATTGGGCACCCATACGTTTACGTGCCGTATGGACATTGACACCATGAATGTTAGAATCAGGGCGGGCAAAATAGATATACTCCATAGAACAGATTGCTAACTGAGTATCATCTGTATAGCTATCATACTGGATGCCCTTGTCATCAATAATCACAATCTCACCTGGCTTCAAATCACGAATCCATTCAGCACCAATAACCTCAAAAGCACAGGTTTCAGAGGAAACAACCACCGCTCCGTTGGCCATTTTCCCGATAGAAAGTGGACGGAAACCATTGGGGTCAAGAGCCGCAATCAACTTGTCCTCAAACAGCAAGATATAGGCAAAACCACCTTTGACAAGACTGAGCGCTTCCTTGATTTTTCCCATCAAGTTCGGATTGTGACTGCGACGAATGAGATGAGCCAATATTTCCGAGTCCGAAGTCGCGCTGAAAATCGCTCCTCTATCTTCCAATTCTTTCTTGAGAGAGGCCGCATTGGTCAAGTTTCCATTATGAGCCAACCCAAACTGCATATCGTGAAAACGGAAGAGGAAGGGCTGAATGTTATCTACAGAAGCTTCGCCAGCAGTCGCATAACGCACGTGACCAATCGCACCAGTTCCTGTCAATTTATCCAAATTAGCAGGATTTCTGAAGACTTCTGATAAAAGTCCCATGTCACGATGGCGCTTCAATTGTCCCTGATCATTGGAGAGGATTCCTGCCCCCTCCTGACCACGGTGCTGAAGGCTGTGAAGACCAAAATAGGTCAATTTAGCAGCATCTGGATGTCCCCAGATACCGAAAACACCACATTCTTCATTAAGAGATTTTACTTCGTATGTCATTTTTTATACCTAATTTTCATTTGCAATCGTCAAGAGATAAATTTACATGACTTTTACATTACTGATACTATCTATTAGAAAATCTGCAAGTCTTATTTTCCAGTGAAATATTTAACCGCTGACGCAAACAGGTGCTGGTCTTTATTTCCTGGGATGTTTTGGAAAAGACCTTCCTCATAACGTTCTGAGTGGCCCATCTTACCGATGATTTGGCCGTTCTTACTGGTAATTCCTTCGATGGCATGGACAGAACCGTTCGGATTATACTTAGAGTCCATGCTAGGTTTGCCTTCGAAGTCAACGTATTGGCTGAAAATTTGTCCATTGTCACGGAGCTCTGCAAATTCCTCAGCCGTCACGACAAACTTCCCTTCACCGTGTGAAACAGGAATAGCGTGGATATCTCCCACTTGCACTCCAGCAAGCCATGGTGAATTAGTATTGGCAATACGAGTTTCCACCATCTTGGCCACGTGTTGGTTGGCATCATTGTAGAAGAGGGTTGGACTAGTACTACTAGCATCCTCGAAGTTTCCGTATGGAAGAAGACCTGATTTGACCAAGGCCTGGAATCCATTACAGATACCGATAATCAAGCCACCACGAGCGATAAAGCTATCAATAGCCGCACGCACTTTTTCATTGAGAAGGATATTGACGATAAACTTAGCCGATCCATCTGGCTCATCCGCAGCTGAGAATCCACCTGCAAAGAAGAGAATGTTAGCCTTACCAATGTTGTCAACCATGGTTTCAACTGACTTGACAATGGCTTCTTCATTCAAGGTCACGAATGGTACCAAGTTAACCTCTGCTCCTTCTTTTTCGAAAGCCTTAGCTGAGTCATATTCTGAGTTAGTTCCTGGGAAGACTGGGATGTAAACCACAGGTTTTTCAACCTTTTCTTTGGTTTTAATCACAACATCTGATACCACAGCTGGTACTTCAGCCAGTTCTTTGGCTTGGGCAAACTCTGTTGGGTAAACTTCTTCCAGTTTTCCTTGGAAGGCACTGTCAAGTTTCTGTCCATCTAGCTTCACACCGTTTACAGTCAGTGTAAAGTCTGCACTTGTTTGACCGATTTTCTCTACTCCAGCAATTTCTTCAGGAGATGTGAAGACAAATCCACCCAATTGAGCTGTCAAAGCCGTTTCAAGTTCAGGCAAGGTTACTTCTGCACCGATATGATTTCCAAAAGTAGCAAGTGCCAAACTTTCAACCACACCACCATATTTGACAGCTGATGCAGATGTCACTTTGTGGGCAGCTTGGATGTCTTCAAACTGAGCAAAGTTAGACTTAATCAAGTCAAAATCAATCTCTGTAGCAAGAGCTTGACCTGGGATATAGTAAATGTTTTCCCCAGCAGTCTTGAATTCAGGCGAAAGCACCTTACGGCTATCTGCGGTTGTCACACCAAAGGCTACCAAGGTTGGCGGTACTGTCAATTCTTCAAAGGTACCAGACATAGAGTCCTTCCCACCGATAGATGGCAAGCCAAGCTGAATCTGAGCTTCGATAGAACCTAGAAGAGCAGCTACTGGCTGACCAAAACGCTCTGCTTGTTTATCCATACGCTCGAAATACTCTTGGTAAGAGAAGCGAGCCTTAGACCAGTTTGCACCAGTAGCAACCAAACGAGCAGTTGCTTCGATGACCGCATAAGCAGCGCCGTGGTATGGAGACCATTCTGCTACATAAGGGTTGAAACCTTGGGCCATGACTGACGCAGTATGAGTCACACCGTGTTGAACTGGCAGTTTCTGCACAGATGCCTCAGTTGGTGTGAGTTGGTAGCGACCACCAAGTGGGTGATTGACCGTTGAACGACCAACAGAGCAATCAAAGATAGTCTGCAAACCTTTTTGACTAGCATGGTTCAAATCAGATAGAACCGTATGTGTATCAGCTTCAAGTGTTTCTACGCTTGTTGTACGCTCTTCTGGGAGTTTGACATCCTTATCCACAACCTTAGCATCGACGACCACGCGCACACCATTGGTATCAAGGAAACGACGTTCCAAGTCGACAATTGTTTCACCATTCCAGTGCATGACTAGATTTGGTTTTTCAGTCACTGTCGCAACCACAACAGCATCAATATTTTCTTTGTTACATTCCGCAACGAAGGCATCTACATCCTCAGGACGAACCACCACAGCCATCCGTTCTTGAGATTCAGAGATGGCAATTTCGGTACCATTCAAGCCTTGGTATTTAAGAGGCACTTTGTTAAGGTCGATTTCAAGTCCATCAGCCAATTCACCGATGGCTACACAGACACCACCAGCACCAAAGTCATTAGACTTCTTGATAAGACGAGTGACATCGCCATTACGGAACAGACGTTGAATCTTGCGTTCTTCGATAGCATTCCCTTTTTGAACTTCAGCTCCAGCAGTTTCCACGGACTCAACTGTTTGAACCTTAGAAGAACCTGTCGCACCACCGACACCATCACGTCCAGTCTTACCTCCAAGAAGGATAATGACATCACCAGCTTCCGGTTTTTCACGGACAACATTGCCCTTAGGAGCCGCTCCGACAACAGCACCTAGCTCCATGCGTTTAGCTACAAAGCCTGGGTGGAAGTATTCACGAACGTAGGTTGTTGCAAGTCCAATCTGGTTACCGTATGAAGAATAACCATGGGCCGCTGTTTTAGAAATGACTTGTTGTGGCAATTTCCCAGCGCGAGTTTCTGAAATCGGTGCGGTAATATCTCCAGCACCTGAGATACGCATAGCTTGGTAAACATATGAGCGACCTGATAATGGGTCACGAATAGCACCACCGATACAAGTAGCCGCCCCACCAAATGGCTCAATTTCCGTTGGGTGGTTGTGAGTTTCATTCTTGAACATTAGGAGCCATGGCTCTTTCACACCATCAACATTCACTTCAATTTCAACTGAGCAAGCATTGATTTCGTCTGACACTTCCATGTCATCCAAACGTCCATTGGCACGCTCATAACGACCGAAAACAGTCGCCATATCCATCAAGGTTTGAGGTTTTTCAGAACGCCCCAACTCATCGCGCATAGCGATATATTTATCATAGGTTGACTGCAATTGTTTTTGGAATTTCGATGCGGAGAAATCAATGTGTTTCAACTCTGTCTCAAAAGTCGTGTGACGGCAGTGGTCAGACCAGTAAGTATCCAAAACCTTGAGTTCCGTCTCAGTTGGCACGCGCCCTATTGACTTGAAGTAGTCTTGAATAAAGAGCAAATCATCCACTTCCATTGCCATGCCCTGCTCGGCCTTGTAGCGGGCAAAGTCCTCTGCTGTATAGCTTTCAAAGAAAGTTAATTTCGGAATGGTCTTATCTGACTCAGAAAATTCCTGCTTGGCAATCCCTGTCGTGATATCCTTGAAACGAGAATCAACTGGATTAAGCAGGTAGTTTTTGACCGCTTCTAACTCAGCCGCATCAATATCTTTATTAACCAAGTAAAGTTGGGCTGTATTGACTATTACATCACTCGAACTTCCCAGCAAAAGCAAGGCTTCCTGTGACGAAGCTGCACGTTGGTCAAATTGCCCAGGTAGGCTTTCAATGGCAAAGAAAGCATAGTTAGCCAGATCCGCCTGCACAGCAACTTCGTCCAAAACATGGTCTGTCACCTGCTCAGAGAAGATGTGTTTCTCTGCAGGCGCAAACAAGTCCTCAGCCAAATCAAATACATCATACACTTGCACAATACGAATACTTTTCAAGCTTGAAAGTCCCAAGTTGTGCTGGAGTTCTCTAACCAAACTCTCTGACTTGACCTGAAAATCAGCCTTTTTTTCAACAAAAATACGTTTATCCATCAATTCTTATTCCTTTATTTCAGCTCTTGCAATGTTCCCAAATAACCTTGCAACTTTTCCCAGACAATCTCGTAGATGCCGGTTAATTTACCTAGCCCCCGACGGAGTGTAAAGGTCTGGGAGACCTTTTCAGCCTGAGTCCTTACATCTGAAAGACGAAGGTTTTCCGTTTCTAACAGATTATTTCAAATCCTGCAATTTCTCCCAAACAATCTCGTAAACGTCGGTTAGTTCTCCCAATCCTCTACGGAAAACATCCTTGTCCATGTGGTTGCCATCCGCATCCCACAAGCGGCAGTTATCTGGTGAAAATTCGTCTGCCAAGATAATCTTGCCATCCTTATCAAAACCGAACTCTAGTTTAAAGTCAATCAACTTAAGACCAATCTCAGCAAACCAGGCTTTCAAGAGTTCATTGATTCGACGAGTTTCTTCCTTCAAGTAGGCGATTTGCTGGTCATCCGCAATCTTTAGGAATTTCACATGCTCGTCATTGATAAATGGATCATCCAAATCATCATTTTTATAGTAAAATTCGACAATCGGAGTCTCAAATGCGATACCTTCGTCTACGCCAAAACGTTTTGAAAAGGAACCAGCAGTATAGTTGCGAAGCACGACCTCCAGAGGAATAATCTTAACCTTTTTATTGAGTTGTTCCGTGTCTGAAAGTTTCTCCACAAAGTGAGTCGCCACACCAGCCGCATTTAATTTCTCAAAAATAAAAGATGAAATCTGATTATTCAATACTCCCTTGCCCGCAATCTGCTCCTTCTTGACACCATTGAAAGCAGTCGCCTGGTCCTTGTAAGTTGAAATAATAAGATTTTCATCCTCAGTTGTATAGATATCTTTAGCTTTTCCCGAATAGATCAATTGTTTTGACATTTTAAAGTTCGCCTTTCGTATTACTTGAGCACATTCTACCATAAAAAACCAAAAAACACAAGAATCTAACCGAATAAATATCAGATGTGTTTCAAAAATTGTAAAGAAAAAACTGCAAGAAGGATCTTTCTCACAGTTTAAAAATTATTTAACTCTAAAAACACGAACATTACTCTTTGTTCAAGAATTGATCCAAATAATAACGCAGGTAACTTTTCTTACCTGTAATCATCTGTAGACGACCTTCCACCCCATATCGAAGTTTTTCAGCCTGCTCAGAAGTTAGATTAGTCTCCGCCTCAATTTTAAAGAAATTCCCTTTTTCAGTCTTGGTAGCTGTAGCATCGATGCTGGTAATAGTAGAATCTAGGAAAAGTTGATTCTTGGCATCATGAGTCGTCGTATAGCGAACAGAATCACCGACCTTGATCCTTCCTACATCCTTTGAACTAAGATAGGCTGTGAGTTTGGCTTTCCCTTCTTTTTCCAAGGACGGATAAAGTTGGGCTAGTATGGCACCTTCTGCTACCATGGTAGAATCACTGGTCTCAGGATTAAGATGGAGCACCCCATCCTCACTTGCCGTAATTTTCCCCTTGTCTAAAAGATTTCCCTGAACCTTCTTACCTGACTCTGCTTCCAAGATTTTCTGGTCTAGAAGGGTCAATTCCTGACCAACCTTTGCCAAGTGTTGGGATTTAAGGGACTCCAATTGACTGCTTAAGCCTGACGCATAGGCTTGCTGGGTACCTGAACCTGCATACTGAACACGGTAAGTAGCAAGACTGGATTCTAACTGAGAAAGCTGTGCTTCAACCTGCGCAACAGCCTGGGATTTAGCTTGCGGATTTTCCTCGCCCTGAGACTTGTAGGACTGGTAGAGAGAATAGGCTAGATTCTGACTGGCCAAGGAAGCGCCTGTTTCAATAGCTGACTTAGCTGTCTGGTAATCGCGAATTTTAGCTTCTGTTTGGCTGATGAGATTGCCGATTTCGGCTTGGGTTTGGCTAGCTGCTGCATTCTGAGATGCGATGGTCTCATTTTGTTGCGATGTACTAGCCCTAAGACTAGCCGCTTGGCTGAGGTAGTCGCGAAAGGTGGCTTGGTAGCCAAACTTATCCTCCTCTGGAAAGTGGTTCTCCCCTTCTTGCAGACTTTTTTGCAAATACTCCAATTGCTTTTTTTGATCCTTAAGCATGTCCAACTGACTGGCATAAGACTCCGCTTGGACACCCTCTGCCCCTTCCTGATATTGAACAAGAAGCTCCCCCTTCTTGACCAGCTTATTTTCTTCCAAATGATTGACAAGAATGCGATTGCTGCTAGTTGACTGAATATTAGCAAGAATACGACTAGGTTCGATAGTCGCTCTAGTGGATAAACTCATCTCCTTCTCTGCAAGAGTTGCAAAGCCAAGTAAAAACACGAGCAGAAGCGACATGGGGACAATCACCCGACTGGAAAAATTATGGTAACGACGGTTATAAAACTCCGCACTTTCTAAAAATTCTGGTTTCATCCTCTCCTCTTTCTAGCTATTGACCAAATGGGCGTAAAATCCACCCTGTGCAAGCAAATCAACATGATGTCCTTCTTCAACAATCTTGCCCTGATCCAAAACAACCACCTTCTCTGTCCGCTCAGCAATGGTCAAGCGATGGGCGATGAAAATCAAGGTCTTGTCTAAAGCCATAAGATTATCGACAATTCGCTTCTCTGTCAAAATATCCAAACTACTAGTTGCCTCATCCAAAATCAAGACCGGCGCATCTGTCAAGAGAGCACGCGCCAGAGCAATTCTCTGACGTTGACCACCTGAGATTCCTGCCCCATCCGAAGTCAATTCTGTCTGGTAATTCAGTGGCATGCGCTCAATGTCCTCCCTAATCTCTGCCAACTCTACCGCCCGCAAGATGTCCTCCTGAGTCGTCCCCTCCTTGGCTCCCAAAAGAAGATTCTCCAAAATCGTTCCGTTAAAGACATAAGGTTGTTGAGGCAGATAGTTGATATACTGACGCAGAGCCTTTTTATCAATCTGATTGAGATTGACACCACCCAGACTAATCTCTCCCTGACTTGGATCATAAAAATTCACCATCATCTTAGCCAAGGTCGTCTTACCTGACCCTGAAATCCCCACAAAAGCCACCTTAGAGCCTTGGGAAATCGTCAAATTGATATCCGACAAAACGTCTCGACCATAGCCATACTTGTAGGAAACCTGCTTGAAGGTCATATCTCCCTTCATCAAGCTCAGATCCTCAACTGTTTTCTTCTCCTCAAACTCAGAAGCTACCAGATAGACCTCGTTAAGACGGTTATTGGCAACCTGCGCTGTCTGAAGCTTGGTTTGCAGATTGATGATATTTTCCAAAGGATTGGTAAAGTAAACAAGCAAGGTATTATAGGTAATCAACTGCCCCAAACTCATCTTGCCATCCATGACCAGAACAGCCCCCATCCAGAGAATGCCGACATTGAGCAAGAGATGGGCAACTTTTTTCAGAGCCTTTTGCTGACTTTCTGCCCGACTATAGGTAAAGGATTTTTTCAGATAATCCACAAATTCCTTGTCAATCTTTTGGTAACGCTGACTTTCACTGGTCAAGGACTTAATAGTCTCAATACCGTTGATATCCTCGATGATAGAGGAAGACAGAACCGCATTAGCTTCCATGGTATCCCGATTCATCTTTTCAAACGGCTTCATAAAGGCAAAGATAATCACTGTATAGATAGGAAGTGCCAATAAAGTCATGAAAAAGAGATTGGTATTTTGTGAAAATAAAACAAGGGAAATAATGACAACCGTTGACACATCTAGGAAAATCGAAAGAATAGTCGAAGCCAGCGCATCGATGATACTGTTAGCATCTGTGAAACGAGACACGATCTCCCCTGTCCTACGTGTCGCAAAAAAGGACATAGGTAGGTGAAAAACATGCTTGATATAGGACAAAATTACGTCAATCGACAAGCGTTGCCCCAAAACAAGTAAGAGATACTCCTGAGCGTAAGACAAGACCTGCTGGAGAATATAGACGATAACCAACCCAATAGAAATAATCCCCAGCGTCGAACGCATCTGATCTGGCACATAGGTATCAATGATAGACTGCAAATAATAAGAACCCACAATGTTAATCAAGGTTACCAAGAGTGTTGCCAAAACGATATTGGCAATCAAGCCACGCTGCTTCACTAATATAGGGATAAAAGAGAGCAGACCATTCTTTTGATCCTTATGAGGCTTATAGTCTGGACTAGGTGCCATAAAAAGAGTCACTCCTGTCCATTCTTCCGCAAAACGCTCACGTGGCAGTTTAGTCAATTTCACCCCAGGATCTGGGTCGGCAATATAAATGCTGTTCTTGTCCTGCCCAGTCACCACATAGTAGTGGAGCAATTTTCCTTCCTTAAGCACATGGGCAACAAAAGGAAAAGTCAAATCTGGCAAGTCAAAGAGCGTCATATCCGCCTTAATTGCTCGCGTCTCAAAACCAATTTCCTCTGCCACCTTGACCAAGCCCAAAGCCGTTGTCCCATCCATGGTTGTCTTGGCCAATTCTCGCAAGTGAGCTAAAGAATAGTAACTACCATAGTAGCCAAAAACCATGGCTAATGAAGCTACACCGCAGTCCATCTGATCCACCTGCGGACGATAGTGACGTTTCCCAAATTTCATATTCATCTCCTTTTCCTAATACCCAATGAAAATCAAAGATCAAACTAGGAAACTAGCCGCAGGTTGCTCAAAGCACGGCTTTGAGGTTGTAGATAGAACTGACGAAGTCAGTAACATCTACACGGCAAGGCGACATTGACGTGGTTTGAAGAGATTTTCGAAGAGTATAAACTCATCTGATAATACCTATCTTACCCCAATCCTCAAACAAAAACTGGACTTCCTCCCCAAATGCGCCTATCTACCTCCCAAATGCACTTTTGGGATAAAAAATAGGCAGAACAAACGTCCTACCTAAAATATATATTTATTTCTTTTTCTTCCTAATTCTTTTGTCAATCATATATAAAACGATAATCGAAAACAGCGGTGGTACAATATAACTCTTTTCACTCATTGTCAGTTGAAATCCCAGAGTTGCTAGTATCTTAAAGATGAAAATATTCATCAAAAATAGAAAAACAAATACTAAAAAATATCTTAAAACCTTCTTCATTCCTTTTCTTCGACTTTCCTAATTTCTATACCTATTTTATCAAAAATACATGTAAAACTCCAAATAAACTCCAAACGATATAAATAAACACCTCAGCTGCACTTTTGAGATAAAAAAATAGGCAGAACAAGCGTTCTACCTACTAAAAATATGGTATGAAAGGAAATTGATTTTTTACTGTCACCCTAGGCAAGCTTGGGACAAATAAATCATTGATAGTAACCTTTACGACATCCTATTTAAAGTTACTTCAATTTCTAATGTCCCTGCTATTTCTAAGCCACCTCTGGTATGATCTATTCCTAGTCAGAATAGATAACACCGTTCTAAATTACGATTCATAGTTTTTCTTACATTCTTTAATAAAATATGTATCAAATTGTTAAAATTAACGTCTGCTTCCTAGATGACGACCGTACATATAGGTAACAACTCCTAAAACACCCCAAGCGATAGCTGTAGAAGTAGTAATAATAAGTCCACCCTCGGTACTAGCCAAATCTGCTTCTGCCATGATCTCAAATTTTTCTTCTAATTTTTTCATATCCCACTTGCTCCTTTAAATATATTAACCAAACGTACGAGATAACCAATAACCAGCTACCCCAGCTCCACCTGCAGCAAGTAATGAGCCTCCGATAACAATCAATAAACCCACTCCGCCTTGTACTTGCTCTAATTCATTTTGCTTTACGATTTCAAATTGATTCAAATTTTGCATGATATACTCCTTTTTAAATAATACTAGCTAATCCAATAGCTACTCCTACTAATAAACCCACTATTCCTGAGGCTGATATAATAACAGCCGCAAATTCGTTTGAAAACTTCATTGATTCTCTCATTATCTCTTGTTTCGACTAATTCCAATAGCTACTCCTGCACTTAAACCGGCAAATGCTGAACCTGCAATAATACTAGCTGCTACTGCAATCGGAATAATTCCCCCATCCACATTCATCAACTCTTCTTCTGTAAGAGCTACAAAGTTCTGTTCCATTTTGTCAAAATTTGTCATCTTTTTTCTCCTTTATTTCTATTTTTTAGTTTACGATTTCTGGCTCTTAAACCATTTTAAAAACCAGAATAGATAAATTACTGAATTCCTTTTCTTTCCTTTTCGTCTCACTTATCTATTTGAGAAGTGATTTAAAATGAACAGGTAAATTTCATTTATTTTAAATACCATTTGATAAACCATGGCAATAAGATTGGTAAATACATCGCGTAATCTCCTTCCTTTTCTTCTCACTTATTTATTCGAAAAATAATTCGAAAATGTACAATTAATTAAATTTTATTTGAAAAATAATTTAATGAACCACGGATAAAAACCAGTCACATACATAAACACTCCTCCTTTTTCTTCCTTATCTATCTATTCGTAATTCCCACTAAAAGTTCTAAATTTTTTATTTTTCCTGACAATAAAAAAGCAACACGACTTGCATGTTGCTTCTTGCTATTCTTTACTTTTGACGACTTCTACCACATCTCCTACGCTCTGCAGTTGGTCAATTTCCTCATCACTGATTTCGATATTAAATTCATCTTCCAGTGTCAAGATAAACTCCATCAAGTCAACTGAGTCCGCATCCAAATCGTCTTTCAGACTCAAGGATTCTGTCACGACAAAGTCTTCTCCCTGTCGCTCTTGGATAATGGTCACAATACGGTCAAAAATTTCTTTTTCTGTCATCTCTTTTATTCTCCTGAAAATTCACGCGCAGTCTGGGCAACTACGTCTGTTTCTAGCATGGTACGAATCTGGCGGATTGTACTATAAACAGCCTTGGCATCGCTTGAGCCATGAGTCTTAACAACAGGTGCCTTGACACCAAACAAGACTGCTCCACCAACATCTGAATAGTTGAGCTGTTTTTTCAAACCTCTGAGGCTGTCCTTGAGAAGGAGGGCACCTAGTTTCGCTCGCAGACCACCACCTGTAATAGCGGTCTTGAGCAAGCCCATGATTCCCATGGCTGTCCCTTCAATGGATTTGAGCACAGCGTTTCCCGTGAAACCATCTGCCACAACAACATCTGCAACGCCATTCATTAAATCACGTGCTTCCACGTTTCCGATAAAGTTCAAACTTTCATCAGCCGCCAGTAATTCATAGGTTTCCTTACGAAGCGGGTCGCCCTTACTACTCTCTGTTCCGTTGTTGAGCAAGCCAACACGTGGTTGCGTAATGCCACGAACATTTTTAGCATAGAAGGAGCCTAGAACCGCGTATTGATGGAGGTGCTGGGCTGTATTTTCTGCATTAGCACCGAGGTCCAGCATGTCAAAACCTTTCCCATCAATAGTCGGCAAGGTTGACATAAGCCCAGGGCGATCGATATTCTTGATACGACCCACGATGAAAAATCCTGCTGCTAGTAAAGCACCTGTATTCCCAGCCGAGAGTATAGCATCTGCCTCTCCATCTTTGACAGCCTTGGCCGCCAAGACCATACTGGCATTTTTCTTCTTCCGAATAGCTCTCGTAGGTTCATCGCCTGAATCAATCTTCTCATCCGTATGGATAATGCTGACGCGCTCTGTCGCTGTCAAATATTGCTTGATTTTAGCTTCATCTCCGTAGAGTTGAACCTCAATATCTGAAAAGTCAGCAAGGGCTTGATTGACACCCTCAACGATGGCCTGAGGTGCGTAATCGCCCCCCATGGCATCTACTGCGATTTTTTTCATTTCTTTTCCTCTTTTAGTAATTGTCCCCAGTCTGCTAGGGAATCAATAAATTTCTTTGATTTTAGGTGAATCCCAACGTACTCTTCGTAGAGTTGATCCATAAATTGGCGTAACTCTTGCTTGATTTCGGGCTTGAGCGAAATAGTCTCCAAGGTCTCAAAATCAATGGCTTGAAACTGATTGAGCAGATAGGGGATATTGGGATTGAGATGGCAACGTCTCTCATCCTCATGATAATGCTCTGGACAGAGGCAGGCTCCATATTTGAAAGAAAAATCAAAAGCCTGACCGACCCGATGGCAGAAGACACACTCATTAAAATTGAGACTGATTCCAAATCGAGTCAAGATTTGAATTTCAAAAATATTGGTCAAAACCTGATAATCCAAGCCTGCTTCCATCAACTCCAAAGTCTTTTGCAAAAAAGCAAACAAGGGAGCATCCTGCTGATTATCCTGCAAACTAGCATCAGCAAGAGCTGCCACATAGGTCGCATAGGCCATGACAAAGAGATCGCTATTAATCTTGGGAAAAGTCATCACCTCATGATAGTCCTCGATATAGCTAAGCCCATCATCATTGATTCGCAAGAGAAATCGTGCCAACACCAAGGGCTGAATAACAGGCGCCAGTTTGGACTGACCAGCGTGTTTGACGAAAAACATCCGCTTACCAGCCTGCTCAGTAAAAATCTTGACGAGCTTGTCATCCTCCCGAAAGTTGCGATTGTAGAGCACCAAGCCTTGACTCGTGATAGACTGAATCATGCTTCTCTCATGTACTCCTCAAGTCGTTTCATGGCTTCTTCAATAGTCTCCATACTGGCCGCATAAGATAGGCGAACATAGCCTTCCCCGTAACGTCCAAAAGCTGCTCCAGGGATAAAGGCAACAGCCTTCTTCTGAGCAAAATCCTTGAGAAAAGCAAAGGAATCTTGATTGTAGCCCGCTGGAATCTTAGCAAAGATATAGAAGGCACCGTCTGGTTTGATAATCTCAAAATTAAGAGCAGTCATTTTCTCGATAATATAATCTCGACGCTGGATATACTCCTTCTTCATAGATTCCGCATCGTTTTTACCAGCCGTCAAGGCTTCCACCGCAGCATGTTGAGCCATGGTATTTGCAGCAGTGACCAAGTACTGGTGACTCTTGATCAACTGAGCTGTAAAGGAAGCAGGAGCAAAAATCAGACCCAAACGCCATCCTGTCATGGCATGTGATTTAGATAGACCATTGATAATAATGGCCTGATCTCTCAACATAGTTCCCAGAGATACATGGGCTTCCCCTGTGTAGGTCAATTCTGAGTAAACCTCATCACAGACAACGAAAATCTCATACTTGCGTAAAACAGCTGCTAAGGCTTCCAATTGCTCCCGACTATAGGTAATTCCTGTCGGATTGGCTGGATAATTGAGAATAACCGCCTTGATCTTGTCTCCCTGCTCCAAAATGGCTTTCTCCAACATTTCAGGAGTCAAGACAAAACCATTTTCAGTTGTGTCAATCTCGACAACCTCTGCCCCAACTAGATTAACAATCGGTTCATAGCCTGGATAGGCAGGAGCTGGCAAGAGCACCTTGTCTCCCTCTTCCAAAATAGCTGTCAAAGTAGCAGATAAAGCCTCTGTAGCCCCAATTGTAACCAAGATTTCATTTTCAGGAGCATAGTCCAGTTGGTACTTTTCCTTAACAAAGTCACTGGCTGCCTGACGTAAAGTCAGCAGACCACTCATCCCTGTATAGTAGGATTGGTTCTGGTCAATCGCTCGCTTGGCCGCCTCCTTGACATGATCTGGCGTTGTAAAATCAGGTTCCCCCAAGGTCAAACGCAAGACCCCAGGAATCTCCGAAATAGCCTGGTCAAACTGACGAATCAACGAAACTTGAATCTTATCTAACTGTTTATTAAAGCGCTTAGTTAAGTCCATAGATACCTCCTACTTTCAAAACGTATCTCTATTATACTACAAAAGCCCCCCGACCGCAAAAATACATGATAGAATAGCTTTCCACTTTCTATTTTACTTTTCCTGTTTACAGGTCTATAATGGTAACAGATTCTATTTGGAGGTTTTTATGTCATTTCTATCAAAAAATGGAGCAGGCATCTTGGCCTGCCTTCTCATTTCAATCGTATCTTGGTACTTAGGAGGATTCTTCCCTGTTATTGGCGCGCCTGTTTTTGCGATTTTTATGGGAATGCTTCTCCATCCCTTTCTCTCGTCATATAAACAACTGGATGCTGGATTGACCTTTAGTTCCAAGAAATTGCTCCAGTATGCCGTTATCTTGCTTGGTTTTGGTCTCAATATCTCGCAAGTCTTCGCAGTCGGACAATCTTCACTCCCTGTCATCCTTTCCACCATTTCAATAGCCTTGATTGTTGCCTATCTCTTCCAGCGCTTCTTTGCACTGGACACAAAACTGACTACCTTGATTGGAGTGGGTTCTTCCATATGTGGGGGCTCTGCCATTGCAGCGACAGCGCCCGTTATCCATGCAAAGGAAAAGGAAGTAGCCCAAGCCATCTCCGTTATCTTTTTCTTCAATGTCTTGGCTGCGCTCATCTTTCCAACGCTAGGTACCTGGCTTCATCTATCCAATGACGGCTTCGCCCTCTTTGCAGGAACTGCGGTCAATGATACTTCCTCTGTAACGGCTACCGCCAGCGCCTGGGACAGTCTCTACCAGACTAATACCCTCGAATCCGCAACCATTGTCAAACTCACACGTACTCTGGCTATCATCCCCATCACTCTCTTTCTCTCCTACTGGCAAAGTCGCGAACAAAAAAATAAGCAAGGCTTACAACTGAAAAAAGTCTTCCCACTTTTTATCCTTTACTTTATCCTTGCATCTCTCCTAACTACCCTACTGACCTCTCTCGGGGTATCCAGTAGTTTCTTTACCCCACTCAAACAACTTTCCAAATTCCTCATTATCATGGCCATGAGTGCTATCGGTCTCAAAACCAATCTGGTAGCTATGGTCAAATCCAGCGGAAAATCCATTGTTCTCGGAGCCATCTGCTGGATTGCCATCATCCTCACTAGTCTTGGTATGCAGACCCTTATCGGCATTTTCTAACACAAAAGGTAGCCCTCCAGCTACCTTTTTCTTATGCTTCCTCAATCAAGCGTGTATGTTCTCTCTTAATGCAGCAATTCATCACGATGTCATCACATCCACCAGCACGCAAGATCTCTTCCGCTTCTAGACTTTCAAGTCCTAGCTGTGCCCAAAAAATCTTGGCATCAGCTTTGAGAAAATCACGCGCCACATCAGGCAGAAACTCGCTGCGACGGTAAACATTGACAATATCTACAGGAAAAGGAATCTCAGCTAGGCTAGCATAAGCCTTTTCACCCAAGATTTCGCCACCTGCCGCCTTGGGATTGACTGGGATGATTTTATAACCTCGAGCCTGCATTTCCTTGGTCACTCGATTGCTAGTTGTTTCCTCACGGTCAGACAAGCCCACCACAGCAAGGGTTTTACTCGTTGCGAGATACTGACGAATCACGCCATCACTTGGATTGATAAATTCTTGACTCATAGAAATCCTCCTTTTTCATCAGTATAGCACAATTTGAAAAGGCTTGCAGATTTTGGCTACAAAAAAGCTCCTAGCAGTTCACTTCTGCTAGGAGTATGTTTTATTCTAAGCGAAAACTTAAATCTTTTTCTCAATACTGAAAAGTGGAGAAAGTGGGCGTTTTTCATGGATACGCACGATAGCATCCCCTAAGAGATGAGCGATTGAAATCTGCTCAATCTTATCAATTAAACGCTCTTCTGGCAGATAGATAGTATCCAAAACAACCAATTTCTTAATAGCTGAATTTTGGATATTGTCCATAGCAGGACCAGAAAGAACTGGGTGCGTACAGCTCGCATAGACTTCAACAGCACCAGCTTCTGCAAGGGCATCTGCCGCATGACAAATCGTACCAGCGGTATCAATCATATCATCAATCAAGATACAAGTCTTGCCTTCAACCTTACCGATAATGTTCATGACTTCACTAGTATTCATCTTATCAACGCTACGACGTTTATCAATAATAGCGATAGATGTCTTCAAAAATTCTGCCAACTTACGGGCACGAGTCACCCCTCCATGGTCTGGGCTGACAACCACATAGTCAGAACCAACCATGCCACGACGCTCAAAATAATCCGCAATCAGAGGAGCCCCCATCAAATGATCCACAGGAATATCAAAGAATCCTTGAATCTGCGCAGCATGCAAGTCGATGGTCAATAAACGATCCACTCCAGCTACTTCAAGCATATTTGCGACAAGTTTTGAAGTGATTGGCTCACGCGCTCTCGCCTTTCTATCCTGACGTGCATACCCATAGTAAGGCATGACAACATTGACAGATTCTGCACTCGCACGCTTCAAAGCATCTACCATAATCAAAATTTCAAGCAGATTGTCATTTACAGGCGAACTAGTTGATTGTAGGATAAAGACGTGTTTCCCACGGATTGATTCTTCAATGTTGACCTGAATCTCTCCATCTGAAAATTGGCGGACACTTGATTTCCCCAACTCTATCCCAATCTCCTGCGCCACACGTTTTGCCAATTCTTGATTAGAAGAAAGGGCAAACAGCTTTAAATCAGAAAAAGACATGATTTCCTCCGGTATATATGTATCGCTTGTGCTTTTCACAAGATTTTCCATTTACCATTGTAGCGCTTTTTGCACTATTTTTCAATCAAAAATAAAAGAAGGGCAGCATATTTGTGCCCCTGCATCATTCTTTTAAAAAATATTCTAGTTCACCAACTCATTGTGTTTCTCAACAAAACAATAAGCCTGATAAAAACCATAGAGAGTAATAGTCGTAACCACTGGAATCGCTAAAGGCAACTCTGTCTCTAATTCTACAAAAGGAGAGTTAAACAAGAAGTGAGTTCCTAAAGCTAAACCTAGGAAAATAAGCCCCTGTTTCTTGCCAACCTTTTGTCCTTTATAGGCTCTGTAAAGCAAGTAAACCCCTACTACAGCCAAACCTGAAAAAGTCCAGTGAGAAGCAATTCCTGAGATGATACGCTCTAAAATTCTCGAAATAGTAAAGTCAAATCCCTCTGGCAAATCCGTACGAATGTAGCCAATATCCTCAATCATTTGAAATCCCAAACCAGAAGCAATCCCTAGTAAAAACAAAGATTTTAACTTTCGCACAGGAATCAAAGCTAAAACAAAAACAAGTGGCAACAATTTCAGCGGTTCTTCTACCAAAGGAGCCACAATAGCACTTTCAAAGGCATTTAAAAATGCACTATCTGGGAAAAGAATACCCAGCAAATCATGGATATAGGTGTTCGCAAAGCTAGACAACCAGCCTGAAAGGAACATCCCACCCAATAAAGACAAAATCAAGGCGTTCTTTGGCAATTCCCATTTTTTCCCAATACGGAAAAGGAAATAAAGAGCTGGAATCATGTAAAAGAGAGCTAGAAAGATAGAAACTCCCATTAGGCCATATTCCGCACCTGACATCGAACCATCCGTATAATAGATGGTTTCATACTGTAAACCAATACATAGCAATAAGATAAAAATAAATAAAATACTGTTTTTCTTCATACACTTTCTTTCTAAATGAATTTTTTACAATTCTACGACTGTCATACTTCCTGTATCCACATCGTAAATAGCACCAGAGATAATGACATCGTCTGGTATTAAGGGAGACTCGATAAGAAGTTGCATATCCTCACGCACACTCTCCTCTATATCTTGGAAGGGCAAAAAGTCCTGGTCTGACACATCGACACCTAGTTCCTCTTTTAAATACTCCTGAAAAGGTCCATTTTCAAAGGTCTGAGCACCACAGTCTGTATGGTGCAATACCACAATCTCTCTTGTCCCCATTTGTTGCTGGGAAATAACTAGCGAACGAATCATGTCCTCAGTCACTCTCCCACCTGCATTCCGCAAGATATGAGCATCCCCAAGAGCAAGTCCCAAAGCTTGGGCAACGTGTAAACGAGAATCCATACAAGTAACGATAGCTACTCTTGTTTTTGGTCTAAGTGGCAGATTTAACTGCCCATGTAGGGCAACATAAGCCTGATTGGCTTGCATAAACTGTTCAAAATAAGACATGATTTCCTCCTTAACAGTTTGAGAGTCAAATATTTCTCCTATCTTATCATTTTTAAGAGGATTTGTCACAGATTAAGCAAAAACCTTTTTCAAAACCTCCTGAATCGTTGTCACCCCAATGACCTGAATTTCCTTAGGCGGAGTGATTCCTGTCAAGGAATTCTTAGGTACATAAATCTTGGTAAATCCCAGCTTAGCAGCTTCATTAATACGCTGTTCGATACGATTCACACGCCGAATCTCTCCTGTCAAGCCCAGTTCTCCCACAAAACATTCCTGAGGGTTGGTTGGCTTGTCTTTATAGCTCGAAGCAATGGCAACTGCAACAGCTAAGTCAATGGCAGGTTCATCCAATTTGACACCACCAGCAGATTTGAGATAAGCATCCTGATTTTGCAAGAGAAGACCTGCCCGTTTTTCCAAAACAGCCATAATCAAGCTAGCACGATTAAAATCAAGGCCTGTCGTCGTACGCTTGGCATTTCCAAACATGGTCGGTGTTACCAAGGCCTGCACTTCTGCAAGAATAGGACGCGTCCCTTCCATGGTCACAACGATTGACGAGCCAGTTGCTCCATCCAAACGCTCCTCTAGGAAAACCTGACTCGGATTGAGGACCTCAACCAAGCCACCTGACTGCATCTCAAAAATCCCAATCTCATTAGTGGAGCCAAAACGGTTTTTGACCGCTCTTAAAATACGGAAGGTATGATGGCGTTCCCCTTCAAAGTAAAGTACCGTATCCACCATATGCTCCAACATACGAGGCCCAGCTAATGTTCCTTCCTTGGTCACATGACCTACGATAAAGATGGCAATATTATTAGTTTTGGCCAGCTGCATGAGCTCAGCAGTTACCTCACGCACCTGAGAAACAGACCCCTGCACCCCTGAAATCTCAGGAGACATAATGGTCTGGATAGAGTCAATAATGAGGAAGTCTGGCTGGATGCGCTCCACCTCTGCTCGAACACTCTGCATATTGGTCTCTGCATAGAGATAAAACTCACTATCAATATCTCCCAAACGCTCTGCTCGTAGCTTAATCTGCTGGGCAGACTCCTCCCCACTGACGTAGAGAACAGTCCCCACTTGAGACAACTGGGTTGAGACTTGTAGGAGAAGGGTTGATTTCCCAATTCCAGGATCCCCACCTATGAGGACGAGACTTCCTGGTACCACTCCGCCTCCAAGTACACGGTTGAATTCCTCCATCTCTGTCTTGGTTCGATTGACATTGATGGAGGTCACTTCAGCCAGTTTCATAGGCTTGGTTTTCTCACCTGTCAAGGACACACGCGCATTCTTTACCTCGGCAACCTCAACCTCTTCTACAAAGGAAGACCAAGACCCACAGTTAGGACATCGTCCCAGATATTTAGGGGAATTATACCCACAATTTTGACATACAAATGTCGCTTTTTTCTTTGCGATGATAAACCTCTTTCTATATCTCTAACTCACACTCAATCACTTGGCAAAAATCAATCTTCTCATTTGGCACAAACTGGCGCATGAGCATTCGATGAGCAACAACTACCACAGTCTGATGTTCTCGATACTTAGACATACATTCTAGAAAACGAGACTTCATTTCCGTAGCTGTCTCATATTGAATAGGACTATTAGGAAGTAACTCCCCCTTATTTTCTAGAAACATAGTACGAGCTTTTTCAAAATTATCTGTGCCACTTTCATAGACCTGCCATTCATGCAATAATGGCTCTACTCTTAAAGGAAGACCCGTAGCACAAACCATATAAGAAGCCGTTTCTAAAGCTCTTGTGACTGCAGAAGATATGATTATTTCAGCTGAAGGAAGTAAAGGATTGGTGCTCAGTTCCTGAGCTTGCTGCCGTCCCTCTTCAGACAAGGGCGCCAAATCTATCCCAAATCCCGTATAGGAACGCTCCTCTAACTCACAATAATCTGGCTCCCCGTGACGTACAAAGATAATCTTCATCCTAGTCCCCTGTCGATCCAAATCCACCAGTTCGAACGCCATCAGCCGCATCTCCATCTGCAATTAAGAAAGGAGAAAAGACAGCCTGGACAACACGTTCCCCAACTTCAAGAATAACCTCTTGGTCTGTGATATTCTTCATCTGCGCAAAAATATGCCCTTCATTCCCAGGATTTCCATAATAATCCCCATCAATGACACCCACAGAGTTAATCAAGACCAAGCCCTTCTTACGAGGATTTGAAGAGCGATCATAAAGGTAGAGAACCTCCGTCGGTTGCATATAAGCCTTAACCCCTGTCGGAACCAAGACAATCTCTCCTGGCGCAATAACCTTACGCACAGCAACCTTTAAGTCGTAACCAGCCGCATGCGCTGTCTCACGCTTAGGCAATAAATTTTCATCTGTAAAACTAGAAACCAATTCAAAACCACGAATTTTCATATTCTTCTCTTTTCTATTATCATTTATTCTAGATTATTCTATCTTATTTATTCGGAAAAAGCACGAAAAAAAGAGCACACAATTCAAATCGCTTAGGGCTGCTGGATTCCTCCCCTGACCCGCTTCACGCAGAACTGTTGCTCCACTATTTATTATATCACATTCCTATTCATTTTAAAAGCAAAATTATTTTTTCCGTCTATTTCTAAAAAAGTCCTGCATAATAGCTGCGCATTCATCTTCCAAAATTCCCGTTTCAACCTCCACACGATGATTGAGACGCTCATCTGTCAAGATATCGTACAAACTCCCAGCAGCGCCAAATTTCTGGTTTTTAGCCCCATAGACCACGTTTGGAATACGGGCGAGTCCAATCGCACCACTACACATGACACACGGCTCAATGGTCACAAAAAGCGTGCAATCCAGCAAGCGCCAGCTCTCCTCACTCAGGTTCGCATTCTCTATAGCCATAATCTCCGCGTGCATAACCGCTCGTTGCAACTCCTCACGCGCATTATGCCCACGACCAATGATTTCCCCATCTTTGACAATCACACAACCAATTGGAATTTCATCGTGTTCAAGAGCAATCTCAGCCTCTTTCAATGCCTCTCTCATCAAGCTTTCTTTTTCTTCAACTGTATAATTCATCAATTTCCCTTTTACTACTTATCGATTTTATTATTATATCATGAATCCCAAGACAAAAAAAGCCACCGAATGCGGTGACTTTATAGGGAGATTATTATGAAAAAGAAAAGTTTAGGATATTTGTTACAACAAGTTAGGAGGTCTTCTTGTAACTGTCTATAGTATATCCGACCTATCTTAAACAAATCTTAAAAATCTCTTAGGACCAAACACTTTCTAAAATATTTGTTTGTTCACGACCAGGACCTACTGAGAAAGTAGAAATACGAACGCCAACCAATTCACTCACACGACGAACATAGTTACGCGCATTCTCAGGAAGATCTTCCAAATTACGAACTCCGGTGATATCTTCTGACCAACCTGGCAACTCTTCATAGATAGGCTTGCAACGTTTCAATTGCTCAAGACTAGCTGGATAGTAGTCAATACGTTGACCATCAAGATCATAGGCCACACAGATTTTCACAGTATCCAAACCACTCAAAACATCGATAGAGTTCAATGAAAGGTTAGTGATACCAGAAACACGACGGCTGTGACGCATTACAACTGAATCAAACCAACCTACACGACGTGGACGACCAGTTGTTGTACCATATTCATGACCTACTTCACGGATACGTTCTCCCACTTCATCAAACAATTCAGTTGGGAAAGGCCCATCTCCTACACGACTTGTATAGGCCTTACATACACCTACAACCTTGTCAATCTTACTTGGACCAACACCTGAGCCAATCGTAACACCACCAGCCACAGGGTTTGATGACGTAACAAATGGATAGGTACCTTGGTCGATATCTAGCATAACACCTTGCGCACCTTCAAAAAGCACACGTTTACCGTTATCAAGCGCATCATTCAAAATGACAGATGTGTCTGTCACATATTTCTTGATTTGTTGACCATATTCGTAATATTCTTCAAAAATATCATCGAAATCAATCGCTTTACTGTCATACAATTTTTCAAAAAGACGATTCTTTTCAGCAAGGTTACGTTCTAAGCGCTCACGGAAAATATCTTTATCCAAAAGATCGGCAATACGAATTCCCACACGAGCAGCCTTGTCCATATAAGCTGGACCAATTCCCTTTATTGTAGTCCCAATCTTATTGTCGCCCTTAGCTTCTTCTTGCAAACGGTCTAACTCAATATGATAAGGCAAAATAACATGCGCGCGATCAGAAATACGCAAGTTATCAGTTGTCACACCCTCCTCATGAAGATAGCTCAACTCTTTTACAAGAGATTTAGGATTTACAACCATACCATTCCCAATAACAGAGATTTTTTCAGGGAAGAAAATTCCAGATGGAATCAAGTGCAACTTAAATTTCTTACCATCGATCACAATCGTGTGACCTGCATTATCACCACCTTGGTAACGTGCAATCACTTCTGCATTCGCTGAAAGGAAGTCTGTAATCTTCCCCTTACCTTCATCACCCCATTGGGTACCTACAACAACAACTGAAGTCATAATCTTGTCTGAGCCCTCAGGCTCTTCCTTTCTCACATACATGGCAGGACTCTCACCTGCAATTATATCTTACAATTTATTATAAGAAAAAATCGCCTTTTTATCAAGAAGAAACAATAGAAAGATTTGCTATTTCCAACTATTAAAAAACGATTTAAAAAAATAAGTAGCTATTTATTATTATCTTTCCATAAAAAAGTAAATTTGTTCGGAAATTTACTCAAAACATCTCAACAAGAAATAAATCCCTGATTCATTATCAATTTTTCAAGATACAAACGATAAGCAACACGATAATGGTAAACAATAAAATCCCGATGATTCCCAATGCTATATCGGAAAAGATAATAAATCAAAAATTTAAAATGAACATGTTCCCAGTCAAAATGATCTCCGAAGAACGTACCATACTCTTCTTCAATATTTCTATAAAAATCCGCCATCTGCTCATAAATTTTTTGTAACATAATCCTATACCCCTTTACTTTTTATAAGCTTATTCTAACAAAAAATTTTACACATTCACTATTAATTCCTGAATTGTTAAAATACCAACCCCAACAAAATAACAAAAAGGAAAAGTTGACAGAATAGGAACAAATTTACTACCTAAATTTCAAATGATTAAAGACATAAAAAGACCGACTTAAAACTTTTGATTAAATACTCTTAGAACTATAATATTTTTATACAGATATTATGAATCTGATTTCGTAGTATAAAAAATTTCGGTAACTTCCACTTTACTGACCAAAGTGGAAGTTAGTCTAATCTCTATAAGAAAAATGTATCTTACCAAATAACACAAAATAGATTATAAATTACATAACAAAAAAAGAGGTCTTAACCTCTTTTAATTAACTACTCCGCCAGTAGGACTCGAACCTACGACATCATGATTAACAGTCATGCGCTACTACCAACTGAGCTATGGCGGAATAAAGCTAAGCGACTTCCATATCTCACAGGGGGCAACCCCCAACTACTTCCGGCGTTCTAGGGCTTAACTTCTGTGTTCGGCATGGGTACAGGT
>NZ_RQZB01000087.1:0-268 GCF_003859975.1 Streptococcus sp. OH4692_COT-348 | reverse complement strand
CTACCTTAGTTCCTGGTGGATATGTTGAGCCATCTGGTTTCTTAGGCGTTACAATCGCATTTCCATTTGGTTGTTGAGTAATTTCAATCTTGCCTGGCTTTTCAGTGACTGGTGTTTCTGGTGTTACCTTAGCCGGAGTTTCTACTGGAACTTCCACAGCTGGTTTACCTGGTTCAATAATCTTACCTGTACCTGGAACTTTACCGTCTGGTAATTCGCTGTTTGGTACTTTACCTTTACCGTCTTCACCGATTGTAACAGTGATTGG
>NZ_RQZB01000086.1:0-270 GCF_003859975.1 Streptococcus sp. OH4692_COT-348 | reverse complement strand
CCGAAATTCCATGTATGACGTTTAAACAACTTTTTAAATGCTTTCATAACTTCCTCCTTTATCTTGATACAAATAGTTTAGCTTATTTCAGATATCTATGTTATGACTTTCTCTGAAATGTTAATTTCTTCTGCTGAAATGCTTAGAATAGAAACTCTGATTCCAGTTAAGACTAAATTGTCACGCGACGATTGACCTTGTAGCTAATGCTAACAATACCGAAATTCCATGTATGACGTTTAAACAACTTTTTAAATGCTTTCATAACTT
>NZ_RQZB01000085.1:0-270 GCF_003859975.1 Streptococcus sp. OH4692_COT-348 | reverse complement strand
GCTTTCGCTACTTCGGCTTTCGCTGCTGCTTTTTCATCGTCTGACAATTTAGCGTTCTTATCAATTGACGCAATCTTAGCTTCTGATGCTGTTTGGATTGCTTCTAGGGCTTTCTCTTTACCTACTGGAGTTACTGCTTCAATTGCTTTAACTCCTGTAGTTTGAGCGGCATCTACACTATCTTGATCTTTCGCTTCATTGATAGCATTTACGGCTGCGATGGCTGCTTTCGCTACTTCGGCTTTCGCTGCTGCTTTTTCATCGTCTGAC
>NZ_RQZB01000084.1:0-276 GCF_003859975.1 Streptococcus sp. OH4692_COT-348 | reverse complement strand
AACCAGATGGCTCAACATATCCACCAGGAACTAAGGTAGAAATTCCAGGTGAAGATGGAAACACAATCACAGTAACAATTGGCGACAATGGTTCAGGTGAAGTACCAAATGACAATCTTCCTAAGAAAGATGTCCCAGGTACAGGAACAGTAACCGAACCGAACAAGAAACCATCACAACCAGTGGATGTAACAACACCAGCTCGTAAGACACCAACAGTAGATGTTGAACAAGATCCTAAGACAGGTGACGTTACAGTAACACCTAAGAAACCAG
>NZ_RQZB01000083.1:0-404 GCF_003859975.1 Streptococcus sp. OH4692_COT-348 | reverse complement strand
GATAAAGTAACAGGCAAAGTTCTCGTAAGATATCCAGATGGATCAGAAGAGGAAGTCCCAGTCACTGTAACAGTAGTCAACCGTGATAAAGATGATTACACACCGAAGTATAATGACGGAAGTGGTAAACCAGGCTCATCAGTAGAGATTCCAGTAAGTGAAGCAAACGGTAAGAAAATCCCAACAGGAACAACTTATACAAGGCACACCAGGAATCATCACAGTAGATAAAACTACAGGCAAAGTAACGGTAACCATTCCATCAGATAAGAATCCAGGGGATAAAGTAACAGGAAAAGTTCTAGTAAGATATCCAGATGGATCAACAGAGGAAGTACCAGTAACTGTAACAGTAGTCAACCGTGATAAAGATGATTACACACCGAAGTACAATGACGGCAGTG
>NZ_RQZB01000082.1:0-294 GCF_003859975.1 Streptococcus sp. OH4692_COT-348 | reverse complement strand
GTTTAGTTGGAATAACTGGTTTAATCGTTACAACTGGTTTAGTTGGAATAACTGGTTTAATCGTTACAACTGGTTTAGTTGGAATAACTGGGTTAATCGTTACAACTGGTTTAGTTGGAATAACTGGCTTAATCGTTACAACTGGTTTAGTTGGAATAACTGGGTTAACCGATGCAACTGCTTTAGTTGGAATAACTGGCTTGATCGTTACAACTGGTTTAGCTGGAATAACTGGTTTAATCGTTACAACTGGTTTAGTTGGATTAGCTGGTTTAATCGTTACAACTGGTTTAG
>NZ_RQZB01000081.1:0-299 GCF_003859975.1 Streptococcus sp. OH4692_COT-348 | reverse complement strand
CCGTTTCCATCTAAAGGTAGTACAATTGGTCCTTACCCTAATGGTATAAGATTAGAAGGTTCCCCAATGCCAGAATGGTACTACTTTGACAAAAATGGAGTGCTACAAGAGTTTGTTGGTTGGGAAGCATTAGAGGTTAAAACTAAAGACAGCGTTGGAAGAAAGCATGGGGAAAAACGTACAAATCTGGAAGATAAAGAAGAGAAGAGTTTTTACACGAACTATTACTTTAATCAAGATCATTCTTTAAAGACAGGTTGGCTTTATGACCAGTCTAACTGGTATTATCTAGCTAAAAC
>NZ_RQZB01000080.1:0-303 GCF_003859975.1 Streptococcus sp. OH4692_COT-348 | reverse complement strand
CGTACGGGATAACTTGGTTGACACCAGCTGTGAATGGACCAGGGAAGTTAGCTTTATCTAGGTAAGTAGCTGGAACGTCTACTGTGTCTTTGGTGTTGTCGGCTACGCCTTTTTGAACTTCAGCTGGAGTGGTTAAGCCATTCAAGTTCACTGTCAATTCTTTAGTCGCTACAAGGTTGCTCAAATCAGCCTTGCCGTCTTTCGCACCGTACACTTTGATGGTAGCTTTATAACTTTGAGTGCCGTTTTGTTTCAAGAGGTCAAGCAACTCTTTATCAGATTTACCTTGGGTGCCTGCCAAAT
>NZ_RQZB01000079.1:0-313 GCF_003859975.1 Streptococcus sp. OH4692_COT-348 | reverse complement strand
ACGTCAATAAAGCCCTCAACAACGCTCTTGAACAAATCAAGCAATTGCAACCTAGCCAACCAGAACAACCAGTTGAACCAAAACAGCCTGAGCAGCCTGAAATCAATTATGATAAGGCTATGGCTAGCTTGACTGAAGCTATTGAGAAAAAAGTAGCTGAACTTGGTACTAACAACGATGCTAAGAAAAAATTAGTTGAAATTACTGATAAAGCAATCGCAACTATCCAAGAAGCGAAGACTCAAGAAGACGTCAATAAAGCCCTCAACAACGCTCTTGAACAAATCAAGCAATTGCAACCTAGCCAACCAGA
>NZ_RQZB01000078.1:0-315 GCF_003859975.1 Streptococcus sp. OH4692_COT-348 | reverse complement strand
TTCCTGGTGGGTATGTTGAGCCATCTGGTTTCTTAGGTGTTACTGTAACGTCACCTGTCTTAGGATCTTGTTCAACATCTACTGTTGGTGTAAGTTTTTCTGGTGGTGTTACTGTTACAGTGACTGGGACTTCTTCTTCTGATCCATCTGGGTAGCGGACAAGGACTTTTCCTGTTACCTTATCTCCTGGATTCTTATCTGATGGAATGGTTACCGTTACTTTTCCTGTAGTTTTATCTACTGTGATGATTCCTGGTGTGCCACTTGTGTAAGTTGTTCCTGTTGGAATTGTCTTACCGTTTGCCTCACTTACTG
>NZ_RQZB01000009.1:0-118711 GCF_003859975.1 Streptococcus sp. OH4692_COT-348 | reverse complement strand
AAAAGACTATTTATATATAGTTAAATTTGCATAGATAGCAATAATTTTTAAGGATTTCTAGTAGAATAATGAGGATAAAATGTTATTTGTTTATCCATAATTGGAAGATAGTATTTGTCTATAATTGATTGACTTAAAATTTACTTTAATGCTTTAATTCATATTGGTGTGATTGTATTAAATGGTAATTGATGTTGGTTTGATGTCCGAAAATATTTTCTAATTTAGGATACGATCAATAATAAAAGACGATAGAGGTTGGGATGATAGAAAAAATAGATAAAAAAATAGTAAATTTTTTCGTTGATAAAGGCTTTAAGTTTTCTGAGGGATTTCCTCTAGTTAGATCAAAAAATAAACATTCATATAATTTCTCTCCCATAATAAATTTATTAGAGAAATATATTAATAAAGATTCAAACAAGGAAGTATATATTCAAAATTGCTATAGAGATATTTATCCTCAACAACTATATAATCCTTTTGCTCAGACTGTTAATAGAGTAGTATCAATTCATTCATATAATGAAGAAACTACAATTTATGAACTGCAGAATTTAATAATAGAATTTTTAAGTGAAATGGAGATTGATCTGGAAAATGTATATTTTTTAGTTCCTGATTTAAGTGATTTTCACCAACATTTACATAGGGAGAAAAATATATTGTATTTAAGAAACAATAGTTCGAGATTGAAATGTAAATTGCCATTATACGGCGAACATTATTATTACAGAATTCTATATCACTATAACAACGGCATGATTACTCTAGCTAACTTTGTTTTAGTTAATTACAAATGTAATGGAAAGTTTTCAATAGATTCAGTGATATATTCAAATCGTTTGGAAATGATTATTAATAGAGACGATTCTGTTAAATATAATTTTTCGAAAGCTTTAATATCTCAAATAGATCTCTTATCGAAACCAAGTCAAAATTTAATTTTAGGAAATATGTTTGGGATAATGTGTTTTTTGAGCGAGAATGTAGGTATGTCTTCAAAATCTACTGGTTATATAGTAAAAAAATTATTTAAACAAATATTAGATGAATTATATACAAATTCAAAACTAGATCAATCATACATTAATTTAATTGTCGCAGAATTTAGGAAAGAATATCAAAACGATTTCTCAACAGCTGTGGAGAATTATATAAAAAATATTGTTAACAAAAAGTCAAAATATTTTAATAATACTTTGTTAACAAATAAGGAATATTTGGAAACAACAATGGGAATTTCTAAAAGAGTAATAGATTTTTGGTGTGGTAATCTGGATGATTTTCAAAATAAAAAATCTACAATAGCCTATCATTTTGATATAAAGGAGAATACAATTTTTGACCCCGTAGCTGATTTTAATCATTAAATAACTGAAAAGAACCGTTTAGGAGGATTACAATTGAAAAAAATTAAATTGATTTTTGATATTGATTTGAGACTAGTTTATGCGAAGAATTGTTCTTTAATAGGAAATATTGTTTTTAATACAATTTTAGAACTATGGCTGTTAGAAAAATACAATTCAGCAACAGTATTAAGTAATGCTGTTACCCTAAGCGGAATTACTGCGATTGTATGTAGTTTTATAGGAGGCTATCTTGCTGACAATAAATATTCAATTAGAATAATGATTTTGTTGAACTTGATTTCTGGAATTATTTGCGCCACTCCTTTGTTTTTTGGATACTCATTGCCTGTAATTTATTTGATGGTACTTCTATTAAACTTTTCATCAAACTTATCTTCTCCGATCTATAAAAAAATAATAGCATTTGTTTACAAAGGGAAACAGTTGCCACTCTATAATGAAATTATGGTTATTTCAAGTCAAATTTTATCCATAACTGTTGCACCAATTAGTACATTTTTTTTTAGTTTAAAGATTATAGACATACTGCCTGCTATATCAATTAACATGTTGAGTTTTTTTGTTACTGCATTTTTAATTAAATCATTGAATGTACAACATTTAGAGTCACAAAAAAGAAGTGTTGGATTCATAAAAGTTTTTAAAAAAATTATATTAAACAATGAATTTGGAAATAATGCAAAAAGAATATTTTTATCAAATTTTTGGTTAAATATTTTCTTTACTGGCTACAATATAATACTTATATATGTGTGTACGATGCTTTTAAATAGTAAAACATTATATAGTATCGTATTATTTTGTGAATCACTTGGTGGAATTATAGGAGGTTTTTCTTATATTTTATGGAAATTTGATAAAAAAATTCTAGTTGAACGAATATTATTGGTTATAGGTTCTATAGTTTTATATTTTTCAGTAGTACTTCAATTTAATAATGGAATACCAGTCTCTTCTCTTATTTTAGCTATTGCAATGACTAGATATGCAGTATCCAGTCAGAGTATTTTACAATTAGATGTAGAGAAGGAAAATATTGGAAAAGTATTTTCCCTTTTATATATTTTCTCAAATATAGCAATTCCAATAGGATCAGTATTTTTCGGTAAATTTTTAGACACTAACATAAGTATAGCAGTTCTCCTATTTACTTTGGGGGTATGTGCAACGAATATCGTTTGGAGAGTATACAAGAATGAGTAAAAATTTTTTTGGGATCTATGGATACGGAGTTTCAGGTCAAGCAGTTAGCAAGGTTCTTGAATATGAAGGAGAGGACTATGTGATTTTCGATAGTAATATACAGCTAAGCGTAATAGATAAAATAATATCTGAAAAAAATGATTTTATAAATTTACTACATAAATTTGATACGTTAATTGTTTCACCAGGTATTCCTGATAATGATGAGATTATTAAAACTGCAAGAAGGTTACATGTTAACATCATTTCAGAAATAGAATTTGCATATGCAAGATGTAAAGGAAAAATAATTGCGATAACTGGGACAAATGGGAAATCAAGTGCGACTACATTTATATATAAAATGTTGAAAAAGTCTGGTTTTAAAGTTTATAAATTAGGTAATATTGGTGTGCCATTTTCAAGCAAAATTTTAGAAATTACACATGATTCTTATGTTGTTTTAGAAGTGAGCCATGCACAATTAGCTAATATAAAAGATTTTAGAGCAGATATTTCTATTTTATTAAATATTAAGCCAGAACATAGAAACTGGGGAATTGATTTTAACAAATACAAAGAATATAAAATGAATATATTCAAAAATTTAAAAAAAACTGATTTGTTAATAGCTAATGATTTAGATTGTATAGTTAAAGGTTTAAGATATAATAATGAGTTTAGGTTACAGTATTTTTCTAATTTCATAATGAGTATTGATACGGAATTTAAAAACGGAAATATTTTTTTAAGAGAAACATATTTAAGTTCATTTGCTGTTAAACAAGAGTTAGGTATATCGGATGAGATTTTTCAGGCAACAATAAATGATTTTAAAGGATTAGAAGGTGCAATGGAGTTAGTTGAATGCTCGCTACCTATTAAGGTATTCTGTGATTCAAAAGCTACAAATCAATGGTCAACAATGTTTTGTTTAAAAAGAATAGAAACGAAAGTTCTATTGGTTTGTGGTGGTGCTAATGATAAGTTAGCAAACTACACACCACTTGCAAGAACTATTATGGAAAAAGGAATAAAAACATTTTTAATTGGAGAGACAGGACAAATTTTAAAGGAAATATTTCAAGAAAACAACTATCACCAATATGAATATTTTGGGAAAAAATTTTTAGACGCATTTGAAAAATGTTTAAACTTTTCAGTTCAAGAGGGATATAATGTTGTTTTTTCTCCTGGTGCAAATTCAAGAGACTTATTTTTAAATCATTTTGATAGAAGGAAAGTATTCATAGAATATGTCGAAGAATATAGTAATCGAAATAAATAGTAAATTTTTAAAACATAATTTGGACTATATTGTAAGGAATACCAACAAAAATATAATTGCTGTATTAAAAGCAAATGCATATGGACACGGTATCGCAGAAGTTTTTGAGTTGTTATTTGGTAATGGAATTAAGTATTTTGCTGTGTATTCGATGGATGAAGCATCGGAAATAAGAAGAATTTCCTCAAAAGCCAAAATTATAGTTTTAGATTCAGTAATTAATGATTTAACTTTGCGTGAGGCAATAAAATTGAATGTAGAACTAGTTTGTTCAGAAATAGAAAGTTTTAAAACAATTGAAAATTTTTGTAAAAAAAATGGATTGGTGAAATTTAACTTTCAAGTTGAATTTAATTTAGGCTTAAATAGACAAGGAATAACATATGATGAAAAATTGGTGAAGCAAATATTATCAAATGATTACTTCAATATAAATGGTGTATTTAGTCAAATTTCTGTAAATAACATTAATGAAGATGATCAACTTGTAAAAATATGGACTACGATAGTCAAACAATTTAAACAATCAAATGAAAAATGCATCTCACACATTATATGTTCAGCTACCTTTGATTATGTTAATAATAGTTTAGCTAGACTAGATACACATATTCGAATAGGTGATTTGATATATGGTTTCGGAAGACAATATATAAAACCGATAATTAATATTAGATCGTATATTTCTCATATTAACCATTTTACTAAAGGAGAAAAGTTGGGGTATGCTCAAAAGTATATTTTAGATTCAGACAAAAAAATTGCTAGTATACCTGTTGGTTTTTCTGATGGACTTCCAAGAGAAATTGTGAACCACTACTTTGTCTATGTTAAGGATAAAAGAGTAGCTATAATTGGAGAAATTTTTATGAATTGTATGTTAATTGATTGCACAGGAATAGATGATCTGAGTATTGGAGACGAAGTATATTTTATTTCACAGCAAACCCCAGAGGATGACCTTAGATATTTGTCTTCAATTCTGCATAAAAAAGGTAGTCTAATTACAACAGCATTAAGTTCAAAGATTCTACGGAGGATAGTTTAAAATAAACGATGACAAAAGCAGATACTTTAAAATATTTAGACAAACTTAATTTATCAGTAAAAATTCCTAAGTTTATTATCATTACAGTTAGTGATTGGAATAATAATAAAAAGAAGGTTATTGAAAAAATACTGAATGAAATACCATCCAAATTTTTAGCAATTAGATCAAGTACATTAGATGAAGATCAGAATGATAAATCAAATGCAGGTAAGTACGAGAGTTATATCAATATATACAATGACAGTTCAACGATTGTTAAGTATATTGAAAAAATTATAGATTCGTATAATGAATTTTTAGAAAATGTTGATGATCAGCAAATTTTAATTCAGGAGTGTATAAGACATGTCGACTGTTCAGGCGTAGCTTTTTCATTTGAACTAAATAAGAATGCCCCGTATTATCAAATTTGTATTGATAACACAGAGAAAACAGATACAGTTACTAGTGGAACAAGTAAAGATGAGAGTACAACTTACATATTTAGAGATACGCCACTGGAAAAAATTAATGATTATAGGATTTTGAAAATTGTTCAACTGATAAGAATTTTAGAAAAAGAATTGAATTATGATATAGATATAGAATTTGCCTTCAAAAAAGGTGTATTAGTTCTTTTTCAAGCAAGAAAGTTGTGTGTTAACAAAAATAAATCAGAAATTATACAAAAAGAGGTTGGAAAAGTAATTGCTACCCTCACTAAACAAATTAATAAATATTGGGAACGAGATTTAAATAACTATGGTAATGGTACAATACTAAGTAATATGACGGACTGGAATCCAGCAGAAATGCTTGGCCAACATCCCAGTATACTTTCTTATTCTCTATATGAAGATATAATTACTAAGGAAATATGGCGTACATCCAGAGAACAACTTGGATATAATAATCCAAAAGATTCTGGGCTTATGATTGAGTTGTTTGGACAACCATATATAAATGTACGGACTGACTTTAATTCTTATATTCCTGAAAATTTGCCTTCGAAATTAAAAGAAAAACTGGTCAATTATTATCTTGATACTCTGAATTTGGATTTACGGTTGCATGATAAGGTAGAGTTTGAAATTGTGCATACTTGTGTATCATTTGATGAAGCAGAAAAATTTCAAAAAATGAAAACCTATGGATTTACAAATCAAGAGTTGACGGCTATTAAAGAAAGTATTGTTGAAATTACTAATAAAATGATTTACAATTGGAATGTAGCATCTAGAGAAATGATAAAAAAGATTCAAGAACTTTCTTCTGAAAATACATCGAATCTACACGTGCTTTATAATAATTTGAAATATAAAGGAATGTTTCCATTTGCGTATATTGTAAGACAAAGTTTTGTGGGTTTGAAGCTACTTAAGAGTTTGAAAAAAGAAAATTATATTACTGAAGAAAGATACAATGAATTTATAAGCAGTATTCCAACAATATCAAAAGAATACAAGAAAGATTTTCTTGAAGCAATACAAGATGAAGCAAACAGGAATATATTTCTAAAAAAATATGGATTCTTAAGAAGTGGGAGCTATGATTTTCGAAATTTAAAATTAGAGGAATTTGTTGATTCGATTTTTAAAAATACTGATGATGTAATTAATTCTGAAAAAGATTTAAAAAACAGTATTTTTCATCTTAATATTTTTGAGAAAAGAAACATAAATGAAGCACTAAAAGAACATAAAATTACGGCTAATTTACAAGATTTCTTTAATTTCATTGCTGAGTCTATTAAACTTAGAGAACAGTTTAAGTTTGAATATAGTAAATCACTAAGTCGTTTTTTAGACTTAATTGAAAAAAATTTAGAGAATAAAAATGTTCAAAATGGATACTTATTAACAATTAATGAGATTTTTAAATTTTTAGATGGTAATCTTTCTTATAAAGAAATTTGTAATATAATAAAAAGACGTGAATATGAAAGCCATATTAATAATTATGTAATGTTACCAGATGTAATCACTCCATCAATTAATTTATATTGTATCAGTGTTAAAAAATCAAGTGCAAATTTTATTACTAATAGAATTGTAACTTCTGTAGTAAAAAGAATTGATCCAAATTTCAAAGAAATACCCTTTGATGAATTGAAGGGGAAAATAATTTTCATTGAAAATGCAGATCCTGGTTTTGAATGGTTATTTAGTTGTAAAATATCTGGATTAGTTACAAAATTTGGTGGTGCAGCATCACATATGGCAATTAGATGTTCAGAAAATGGAATACCTGCTGCTATAGGTGTCGGTGAACATCTTTATGACAAACTATCTCATAAGAAATATCTGTACTTAAATTGTTACGAAAAAATAATTGAAGGAGAATAAGTATGATTGCAATTTTGTGTCCAATAAGTGCAAAGAGCTTTAACTTTGAAGAATTTGTGAAAGAGTTCAGCAATCAAAAGATAGTTATATTTGTTAAAAAAGGTGCAATTTCTGATTTTTTAGCCATTTCAGATATGACATCATTTAAAATTGAATGTATTCCTAAGTGGGATGAAAAATTAATTTATAATACAATCATGGAATTTCATAAAAACTTTAGCATAAAATCACTAATTGCAATTGATGAACGAGACTTAGAAATTGCTGCTACAATTCGTTCTGAATTACAAATTGATGGGCTAACGATTCAAGAAACTTATTTTTTTAGAAACAAAAATTATATGAAACAGAGAGCAAAGAATTTAGGTATTTCTGTTCCTAACTTTTGTTTAACTCAAGATATAGAAGAAGCAGAGAAGTTTTTTTATGATAATAATGAAAAAATAATATTGAAGCCGGTAGATGGAATGGGTTCCATTGGTGTAATTAAAATTAAAAGTATTCAAAAATTGAAAGAGTATTTTAATAACCCTATCAAATCCTACCTACTTGAAGAATATATTACTGCAGATGTGTACCACATTGATGGATTTGTTTTAGATGGCAAATTACAATTTTGTATTCCATCCAAATATATAAAAAATTGTTTTGAATTTTTTTACAGTGGTAATGTTACAAGTATTCAATTGGATCAAAATAATGAAATTTTTACTCGCTTGGAAAGCTTTGCAAAACTATTGCTAGATAAAATTAATATACAGAAAAGTTATTTATTCCATTTGGAAGTTTTTGCTGATGAAATGGATATTAAACTTTGCGAAATAGCCGCCAGATTAGGAGGTGGAAGAATAAAAGAGGAGTTAACTCAAATGATCGGGATTGATCCAAATCATTTATTGGTATTGGAAAAAATCAATTTAGAAATGGCATCCCAAATAAAGCCTAGTTTTAAATATAATTATGGCTTTATTCTGCTAGCGCCTAAGAAAGGTGTTCTACTAAATATGTTAAAGAAAGACTGTATACCATGTGAAGATATCAAGATTTTTGGAAAAATTGGTACATATTATTCTGGGGCTGAGAATAGTATGCACTGTGTGGCTGCAATACTGGTAAAGGGATTAACGTATTTAGATTGTTATAAAAAGCTAAATACAATTGAAAAAATTGCAGATGTAGAGATTACCTATTCACTTGATTAACTTTTAATACTAGGAGAGTGAATAAAACCAAGATTCATACTTTTAGCGCTTATATTATTGGAGGAAATAATGGAAATATCAAATTGTATAAAAATATTGAAGAATGAAGATAATTTTAGAGAAATATATGTTAACTTAGTTGCATACTATGATCTACCTGACCAATATGATAGAACTATTTCTGGTTTATCGTATACTTCTCAAGATGTTAGTGAAGGAAATATATTTTTTTGTAAAGGAAATAATTTTAAACTAAGCTATTTAAATCAAGCTTTGGAAAAGAATATTTCTGCATATTTTACTGAAAGTATAGATGAATTTCCAGATACAACAGCTGTAGGAATTGTTGTAAACGATGTCAGAAAGGCAATGGCAGTCATTGCAGCGAATTACTATGATAATCCCCAAAATGATATAACATTAGTTACATTTGGTGGTACAAAAGGAAAAACTACTGCAGCATATATGTTAAAGAATATTTTAGATATCCATACAGATGGAAAGGCTGCTTTGATTTCCTCAGCAGATATTATCTTGGATGGTGTGACAAAAATTAAGGCATCACTTTCTACTCCAGAGTCGTTGGATTTATTTAAAATGTTACGAACTGCTGCTGACAATGGAATGGAATTTTTAGTTATGGAAACATCATCACAAGCTTTAAAGTTGGATAGGGTTTATGGCTTAGATTATGATGTTGCTGCTTTTTTGAATATTAGTCCGGATCATATTGGAGATATTGAGCATCCTAATTTTGAGGATTATTTCTATTTTAAGAGGAAGATGTTTAAACAGTCTAAAACTGTAATTCTCAATAGTGATTCTGATTATTATCAGCTGTTAGAAGAGGCTGCTAAAGATTGTACAGAAAAAATAATAACATTTGGTAATATAAAATCAAATAAAGAATGTGATTTTATATGGGAAAAAATTGGTGGCAATAGTTTTAAATTAACTTCTCCTTTTCAAGAGTACGGGGAATTCTTTGTTAATTTATTTGGAGATTATAATATAGAAAATGCAGTGGCTTCAATCTCTATAGCTTTACAATTTGGGGTTTCTATAAAAGATATAAAACGTGCGTTAAAGTCGATTGTGATTCCAGGAAGAATGGAGATGTTTAAAACAGAAGATGAGAAACTAGTTGTAATTGATTATGCGCATAATTACATTAGTTTAAAAAAAGTTTTATCAGAACTAAAAATAGTTTTTCCAGATAAAGAAATTAACGTATTGATTGGTAGTCCGGGTAATAAGGCACAGTCTAGAAGAAAAGATTTTGGAAAAGTGTTATCAAAGTTTGCTGATTATGTTGTTTTAACTGAGGATGATTCAAATTATGAAGAGACTGAAAAAATTATTAAAGAGATTGAAATTCATTTAGATGATGGTATTTCAAGAACGATAATTTCGAATCGAAAAGAAGCGATTAAATACATCATTAGTAATTCATCTCCAAATTCAATCATATTACTCGCTGGGAAAGGAGCAGATAAATTTCAGAAAAGAAAAGGAGTTCGTGAATTTTATGAAGGTGATTATCAAATTGCAAAAGAATATGTTGAAAGTTTAAAAAAATGAAGTATTTTGTTTATAAGTATAGTCCAAAAACTATTGGTGTTGAACCACATCAAAATTTAACGGTTATTGTTCCTAAAACTAAATTACAGGAGTACATTTCGTTGGGTTTTTCAATGAAAAATATTATAGTTTGTGAGCCGTACACAATAGCCAATATATTTTCTTCGTTGACAAAACAAAATTACTCTTCTGTTGAACATGTTTTTACATTAGATGAGAGTATGATATTTGATATAGAAGTTTTAAATAATTTTTTTACAAATGACTTACATAATTTGATGATTAATCTGTTGTTCAGAGATAAATTATTTATGAGACTGCGAGTTCATACTTTAGGAATTAAACAGCCTAAGTTTATGGGGGATCTAGTTTCTCCTATTATAACGAAACCTAGATTAGGTCAAGCTTCTCAAGGTATAAAAATTGTACAGGAAATAGAGTGTAATGATTCATTAATTTCAGAAGAAAAAATTAATTATGATCAAATGTTTACATGTGATGGTATTGTATGTAATGGAAAAATTGTAAAGTTTTACTCAAATAAATATGACTACTCTCCACTTGATTCTATAAATAATGGTTATATAGTCATATCGACAAATCCATTTTATTGGGAAGATTTTACAAAAATAGAGGAGTTATTTTGCTTAACTCAAGAAATTGTTGATGGTTTTGATAATTCTAAAAATTCCATATATCCATTTCATTTTGAATGGTTTTATGAATCAAAGGAAGAAAATTTTATTTTTTGTGAAGCTGCCAAGCGATTTGGAGGAGGTAGAATTCCAGAAATCATTGATTTTGCTTTCGGAGAAAAATTCACAAATATTTTTTGGTCTTTGATAAATGGATTGCCAGTTAAAGTGGAGTCCCTTACAAGGCCTAAAAAACATGGTACATCATTTATTAAGTTAAATGATGGTGAACCAGTAACGAAGTTTGATCATTCATATTTTAACTTTGAAAATAAAATAAAGTATGGAATTGCAATAGGAAAAAGTGCTACTACCTCAAAAGATGTTTCAGATTTTAAATTTTCATCAGTTTTTGTTTCATCCTCTGAAAGTGAGAAAATGAAGAGAGTTCAGCAACTTAAAAGATATTGCAAAATTGAATAAAAGGGAAATATTTGGAGTTATAAGGTAAAATGTAATGTAATACAATATAGATTTCTAATTAAGGTGGGTATGTAAATCATATAGGAATCATAAGCTTATAATCGAGGCATTAGGCACTGGAGACGCTATATTTAGTGATTTGTTTTGAGTGAAAGGAATTAAATATTGAAATGAAAATTTTTATACATAGATATCCTGTTAAAGAAAATGAGTTAACCGGTATAGGAGATGAGATAGTTTTTATTACTATTGATAGAAATAAAAATTTAATTAATGGGAAACAGAATATCTCAGCATTATTTACAAAAGATTTTTCTTTACCAACATTAATTAGGTTATGTAGAGAACTTTGTTTAAAGTATGATATAGAATCAATTAATACTATTTGTGAAGAGGATATGCAATGGGTAGGATTTTTAAATGATTATTTCTTTAGACAAGACTCTAAATTTTTTGAAAATACCATTTTTAGAGATAAATATGTAATGAGAAGTGTTCTTGATGGTATTGTACCTCAACCCCAATTTAGTCTCATTGAATCATTAGAGGATATCCACAATTTTATTCGAAATTGTACAATTGATAAATTTATTATTAAACCTAGGTTTGGTGCTGCATCTGTTGGAATCTTAACATTTACTAGAAGTGAGAGTGAAACTTTTGATTTTTCAAGTTATATTTCTGGTTCGTTTATCATTGAAGAAATGACTGATATGAAATTCATGGTTACAGCCGATGGATACTCGAAAAAGGGCGAGATAAAAAGATATTTTAATCATGAGTATTCTGTTCTTGAATTAGATGCAAAAGATAATAAAAAAAATCAATATGTGCGAACTTCAAAATTATACAATAAAAATTTAAGATCTATACAAGAAAAAATTTTTGAAGAGAGTAAAAAAATTCTACAGGTTGTATCATTTAATGAGGAAATTACACCGTTTCATTTTGAATGGTTTTATTCACCAGAGACTCAAGAAATATTATTTTGTGAAGTTGGTAGACGATTCGGCGGAGGTGAAATTCCAAGACTCATTAAAAATGCCTTTGATGTTGATATATTGGAAGAATATTGGAGTATTTCTTCAAAGAAAGTTAGCATTGATAATATGATTACATTAAACTATACTAACATTCTGTCTCCTTTAAAAATTTCGGCAGCTTATTTTTCTGTAAAAAAAGAAGGAAAGTTAGTGAATAAACCTGATAGATCTAAATTTTCTTTTACAGATATGACCTGGAGATTCTCGAAAATTGGGGATGTTAAAGAAGGAAAGTTAGAATCAGTAGCAGAGTCAGATTTTTTATCTATTATTACTGCTGAGAATGAATCTGATTTTATCGATAAGATTAAAATTCTAGATAATATTTCTGAAGATTATAAATATGTCAAAATATAAGTGAAAATCATTTAAATATTATTATAGAATAACTGATTGGTGGAATACTTACTAACAAATGTACATGATATGGCATAAGATGTCCTTCGATAATTTTAACACCTTTATAACTACACAAACGATGAAATATTTCGCCTAAACTACTTCGATATTGATTATGGATCACTATTGGTCTATGCTTAGGGAGGAAAACAATGTGATACTTACAGTGCTATTTTGTGTGTGATAAACTATGAGTCTTTTGTGCCATATTTTTCTCTTTTCGCTTTACAATTGGCTTGAACACCTTTATTATATCGTGTTCAGAGTTTTTTGGTATAATCTTCGACGCGTACCCGCATATTAAACTGCACCCCAAAAGTTAGACAGAAAAATCTAACTTTTGGGGTGCAGTTTAATATGCGGGTGGTTTTTTTCTCGAACATAGCGGAGCAAGATGGACTAATAGTAACATAACAACTAACCTCTATGCCTAATCTGATGGCATAAAGATTTTTTAATTGTTGGACATTCGTCACAAAGTTCGTATTTTCCTTCTTCCACTTCTAAACGCACTATACGAAAAGAAAGTTCATAGAGTGCTACAGGGTTTTGTTTTTGACTTGTTTCTGGAAGAAAATTAAAAGTAGAATTGTATGGAAAAAATGATAGTCATTGGGGAAATCATGATAAAGTTTTTTGAGTTGCTTGGTTTGTTTTCGTGATAATTTGAGAGAAAGTTTTGATTAAAACACTCCGTATTTGAAAAGTTGGAGGAGGAAGACATGGATTATTTCCCATCTCGAATACGGATGATATAAAGCCATCCTTTTTCTTGAAAATGAGCCATGAGATTGTAACTTTCATAGCTTCTATTCATGATAACAAGAGCTTTCTCGAAAGGGAGAAGCCTCTATCATCTGAATCAGAGCTTGAGCATGTTTGTCTTGAATAGAAACATCTCTATACACTCCAGCCGTCAAGTCGTATAGGGCATTTATATGTATGAAATTATAGGATTTAACATCCGTTTTGGTTTGGATAGAGGTTTCTGTATCCATGGGATTTAGAGGAATACAGATATCACTCACATATGCAGCGAATATTGGAAAATCAGTATTAAGTGGAATAGGTGCTGTAAATTCTTTAAAAAGGTCATAGAAAGCCTCAGGTTTTATTTGATAGCGTCTTTGAATAAAGGCTGAATTTGAAACTGTCAGTTTGGCATCTAGTAATTCTTTTGACAGTGATTTCTCGCCCATTCCCAAAATTGTACGAATCATGGTTCCTAGTGTTAAACTTCTTTTACAAGTAAAGGCCTGTTCATCTTGTTTGACGAACTCAACTTTTTGACCAAGGATACTCTTAATACTATTATTCAAGTGGGTTTTTATCTGTTTTATCATGGGACATACCTCCTTAACTATAGTTTATCACATAAAAAAGAAACCCAAATACAGAATTGTATTTGAATTTCTTAACTTAATGAAATTGGATAGCGAATATCCCTTTTTATTTTTCTCAAATTCAGATTTTTGGATAGATTAGTAGATGATGAGACAAAATATTTTTGAAAAGATAAAAAGACAAATGAGCAAAATGACGTTTGTCTTCATTCTGACACTATCATCAGATAATGTTATTTTTTTTGTTATCATTATAAAATTGTCTAGCAATTTCCTTAACATAATTTTCATATTTTGCTGGAATTTCTGCATTTAAAATATAGTTTTGATAATTAAAACTTTCATCAATTGGGTATTCACTATTTACTAAACTCATAAAATCAAGTATTCTTCTTTTTTCAGTATCAGATTCAATATGATTTTTAAAAGTATCGATCTGAGATAAAGAGTTGTTACAATCATCATTAATGAGATGGTGTTTTTCGTGAAGAAGGATATTTATTTTTTCAATATCAGTTGTATTGGAACTAAGGAAAATAAAGTGTTTGTTATTTGCAAGTACATATCTCCCCTTACAGGATAAGTTGTCAAGGATGATAACTTGGCAGTTTAATTGCTCAATCTCTTTTATAACTTTATTTAGATTCATACTTATTTTTTATTTGCGAAGTAATCTTTCAGATAATTTTTGATGATTTCTCGGTCGTCATCTGTGATAGGCGTACCATCGAAAGCGACTGAATTATCAATAGCAGTATCTAAATCAATATCCGAATCAGGTTCAGGAAAATCAGTTTTCCCTAAAAGGTAGTCAGTTGAAACGTTGAAAAAATCTGCAAGTTTCTGAAGATTTTCTGCTGATGGTTTTCTTAGCCCTTTCTCCCACTGGGCATAACTTTGGGGTGAAGTTTGGAAGTGGTTTGCAACCTCTTTTTGAGTGAGTTTATTGTTCAGTCGAATTTCTTTTAATCTATCTTTAAATTCCATAATAAGTACCGTAATAAGAAATAATAAAATAATTTTACAAAAGCCTTGACAATGTAATCATTTGATTATATAATAGTCTATGTAATCAAATGATTACATTTTTCTGTGATGATTGACCTTTGAAAATTTAATAAAAAAACGTGTCAGGCAATGATTTACACTGACCAAACACGATTAATAAATGTAGCAATTTAATTATAAGTGATTTCTGGTTAAAAGTCAAGACTGTTAGTAGCTCTAGGTTTTATATCTACTAGTCATTTCATATGATCACGTTGGGTTTTTAGTCCTTTCGCCTTAGTAGATAAGTAAAGGGAACTGACGGCTGAAAACAGTCAATGATACTTCGTAGAAGGTAGCTAGAGAGAGATAGTGAAGTCTATATGTCGTATGGTCGGTATGTGGGAGTTGAGTAATTAACTTGTGCTAATGCCTTTAGGTAAGAAAGAGGGGATATTGAGTTATTCTTAAATTCGTGACTTTGGCGAAGGTAGTAGGCTTAGAAGCTGAAAATATGCGAAGACATGAGCATATAAATAACCAGGAATCAGTAAAGACATTAGAGAAAAGTCTTTACTGATTAGAAAATTAACAATAAGTTTTATTGTTAGTTTTCACAAGAGAATATACTTGTATTCTTTTATGTGAATTAACAATAGGAAATGAGGTGATAACGAGTTATTCAAAATTTATGTGCAAGGTTATATAGTTTTTAACAAGCAATGAATAAATATTTCAAAAGATAGCATACAAAAATGAATTATTATTTTTAAAGTCAGTTGGGGAACTGGCTTTTTTATTTGTAGAAAAGGAGAAAAAATGATTGTAGTAACTAAGCGATCTCGTTCCCCTTCTTGAAAGTGACGAGATTAAAAAATAAAAATATCAATAAAAGGAGAATTAAAAATAAATGTTGAAAAATCAAGAATTTAAGGCTTACGGTTCTATTCGTAAGATGAAATCTGGTGGTGCTTGTGGAGTTATCCTTGCACTTGCAATGTTGGGAATGTCTTTCTCTTCAACTGTAACTGCTGATGAGGTAAATGTGAATACCCCTGTAGCTGTAGAAAAGAAAACAGAAGTAGAAGTACCTATTTCACACGACAATCTTGACAAAGCTGTAGCAGAAGCTAAAGACGCAGGTGTAAAGGTTGAAGTTGGAGCTGTTCAAGACAAAGGTGTTGCAACTTCTGAAACAGTCGCAGAAAAGAAAAAAGAAATTGAAGCTGATTATGCGAAGCAAGAAGCAGAAGTTAAAAAAACAACTACTGACTACACAAATGCTAAAACTAACAATGAAGCCGAGCGCAAGGCGATTGAAGCAGAAAATAAGCGTATCGTAAAGGATAACGCTGAAAAAGAAGCTACCTACAACAAAGCTGTAGCAGATCAAAAAGCCTACAATGAAAAGGTTGAAAAGGATAACGCTGATCTAAAAGATGACTATGACAAAAAGCAAGCAAAATATGAAGACGACCTTGCTAAGTACAACAAAGAAAAAGAAGAACTAGCCAAAAAGGGAGTAAAAGCTGAAAAACCTCATATCACGGTTTATGGCGATTATGACGAAAGCCAACGTGGAAGCGTCAACTATTACAAAAAACTGACTGCTTCATTTGAAGGGCTAGAAGGATTGATGAATGTCAAAGACTATATTGGACTTCATACCGATTCAACTATCTCAGGTAGTCGTAAAGATCTTATCGTTAAAGGCAAAGGCTTGTTAGGGCAAGTTCATGATCCAAAAGCAGGCGATTCTTTCACGATTCATAACGTTGCTGAAAACGATAAAGGGGAAAAAATCTCTGCTAAGTTCACTTTGAATAAAGTTGAACAAGAATGGGTTGAAAATGGGCAACCATTGACAGACACAAAAATTAAAATTTATGAATACGACAAAGACGGTTCTATCAATTTTGGTTTTTGGAACTTAGTTGAGTTCAATCCTAAAATTGAGTTCTTCCTAGAAAAAAACAAACAAAAAGCTATCTTGACTATTGCTTCAATGTTGAATGACATTGACTACGGACAAGAGTTGCGTTTGGCTTATGAAGATGGAACAGAAGGTATTGTCCTCAATCCAAAAGGTTCAGACGTTAATAAAGTTAAGCGTGATGGCAAGGACTACTACAAAGGAGAATACAAGACAGCTTGGACTTCTGATGTTCCTGACCTTGGTGTAAAGGCAGGCGACCTTGGCTATGCTAACGTCCTAGATGAAGCTGATATTCCCCGTGGTTCAATCCTCTCAGTAGGCTATGGTTCTACATTAAATCTTTCTTACCACAACGGAGTAGGGAAACACTCACAATCTGAAATTGATTATGTTCGTAAAAGAGCTAAAAATAAAGCTATTGCAGAAGATAAGCCTGTTCCAACTGACAAAGAAATTTTTGAATCTGAAAACTGGGCTGTTGGATTGTTTGGTAAAGCAAGTGCAACTGTTCCTGTAACAATCTTGACTACACCACCTACAAAACCTAACTACGAGCCAAAAGACACTAAGGAAATTCCTAAACCTAAATTGGAAAAACCAAAAGAATTGCCTGAGCGTCCTGTAGCTCCTAAAGTAAAAGTTAACTACTCACGCTTACGTGTGAAACCATCAACTCCAAAACCTGTGAAGGCTATCAAAGATAACTACGCAAACAACATTGATGGTGCAAACACATTTGATAAAAATGTGAAATTCAGTTTGACAACTGACTACAAACCATATTCAACATTTATTACTGAATCTAAAACTTATGGTAAAACATGGGCTATGGCAGATGACGTACAAGATGGTGCATACAAGGTAGATGACAGCAAAATCACTATGAAGGATTCTACTGGTAAAGACGTTAAAGCGCTCTTTAATATGTACCATGTTCTTTCTGAAAAACAACGTACAAAAGAAATTCAAAACATTTTGAAAGAAGCTGGTTTGAACCCTAAAGGCGAGTTTTACCTTTGGGTAGCGAAAGATTCTGCTTCATTCTATCAAAACTACGTTAAACAAGCTAAGAATATCACGATTGACCTTCCTGCACGTTTGCTTGTAGAAAAAGGACAAATTGTTAAAAATGATTTCCATCAAATTGACTTTGGTAATGGCTTTGTTTCTAACTTGGTAACAGTTCAAATTCCTGACTTGAAACCTGAAAAACACGCTGTGGATCACAAAGATAACTCTAAGGTGCGTGATGGTCAAGAAATCCAAATTGGCGAGTATCTACGTTACCTCTTGGACGGTGTGGCTGTACCTTCTCAGCACGATACTCTTTACCAGTATGACGGTATTGATATGCTTGACTTGAAGCATGACAGATACACAGGCAACTGGTCTGGTGTCATTCGTGGTTCAGAATACCTTGCTGAAAAAGACTTAGTTCTTCCTTATGATGTCGTCTTGGCTGACGGTAAAGTGGTTAAGGCAGGAGATCAGATTGTGAAAGGTTCTGCTTATGCTTTTAAATTTGAATTGGATCAAAGTACAAACTCTGACTTTATCAAGAAGATTGTTAAAGTAACATGGAATGAAAAAGACGGTAAGTGGGTTTACACTATTGATAAAGAGTTCCTAAACTCTCTAGGAGTACAAGGTACGTTTGATGCTGATTTCTATATCGAAGTTGAGCGTATCGCAAGTGGAGAAGTTGAAAATAGATTTGTCAATATTGTCAACGGTCAAGAGATGGAAGCTAAAGTAGTGACTCATACTCCTGAAGTTCCTAATTCTCCTGAATTACCTAAACTACCTAAGCCAGTTAAACCGACTGAGCCATCTAACCCAGTTATACCATCCAAGTCAGTTGAATCAGTTAAACAAGAGCAATCTGTAGAATTGAAAGAGTTGCCAAATACAGGTACAGATTCAAGTTCTCTTGGATTGATAGGTGCTAGTATTTTATATGTGCTTGGTTTAGCTGGTCTTAAACGTAAAAAAAAATAGTGAAAATTGTGTTGTTGGGCGATAATAGAACAGGATTATCGTCCTTTTTGTTTTGTTTAAAAATGTAAATAGAAAAGGAAAATAAGAAATGAACATTGAAAACTTTAAATTCAATCCTGAAGCGATTGGGAAGGCTAACTATGTACGCTCTGAAAAAGCACCAGCTATTATTGAAGGTAAACCTTTTGAGGGTACACGACATATTGTGATGAATGGGAAGCACGGTATGTTCTCAATTATCACTCCAAAAGATATGGCTACATATCAAGTAAATGAGGAAGTTGAACCTATTGATCCAATTTTCCTAGAAGATTATGTTGAAGGACCGAATTTCTCTGCTTCAACAAATGTATTGGCTAAAGGACTTAAACGTGTAGGAGGTAATAAATAATGGCTAAAAACGGACTAGAACTTGGAAATCGTGTAGAAATTTTTTCAAAAAAATATCGTATTTTGAATGATTTGTTGTTAAATCCAAAGGAAGTTTTGGGGAATTGTAAATTTATTAAGAATGAAGGGGCACAGTTTGTAAATATTGATCTTGAAACAGGAGAAGGTGATTATGATGGTGTTGAAGTTCTAGTATATTCTGAAGGACAAGAAGACACTGTATTCTTGAAAGTAACTGAACAATCAGAAGAAGAAATTGATGCTTTAAATCTGGGATATCAAGAAACTATTGATTTTGATACGTTGTTGATCGCATATCATGGTATGCGTAAGGCTGATCGAAATCAAGTTGAACCTAATAAACACCGATTCGTATTTGTAGTTGATAAGCTAAAAAAAACTGCTGCCAAACCTAAACAGGATCAAAAGCAGGAACAGAAACAAGAACATAAAGGATAATTGCTAAAGGAGAAAAGATATGGGTTTATTTCCTGCGTATAGGGGAATTAAGATTAAGCCTTACATGGTGAATCTTAGATACTTTATCTTTTCTTTTTTCTTTTTGATATTTAGTCCTGTACTTGGATTCTATGTGTATCAAAATTTTGAAAAAATCAAGAATTTGGATATATCATCAATTGTTATCTCTGTGATCCTGTTGATTGTATTTGTTGTTTTAAGTATCTATTTAACATGGTTTTCACAAGAAAGAATATTCCTATTTCAAAAGTTGGAAAGACTATCTAAACTGGCTTTCTTTTTGAAAGAAAATGGATATTCTTATACAAAAAAGGTGAAAAGAGATTCAGGTACGATTGATAAAGTTGTGTTTCCTGTTGTTTACTTGAAACAGAATCGTTATGATTTAGATGTAGCCTTTAAAATGGCTGGAAATAGGTTTCAGGAAAAATTTAAAAAGATTGCTAGTGAACTTGAAACAACCTTTTTCATGGACTTTATGGAAGTTCAGGACGATATTAAGTTTAAGACTTATAAACTTGCCTATTCTGCATTTTTGAATCGGATCAAGGTAACTGATGTCAACTATTCGGATAAAGGTATTCAATTGATGAAGAATCTTTATTGGAATCCTATTGATGATCCTCATTTGTTGGTTGTTGGTGGTACTGGTGGTGGTAAAACAGTATTATTGAGAACTTTGATTCGTGCAATGGCTAAAGTTGGTGTAGTGGATATAGGTGATCCAAAACAAGCTGACTTTGTGACTATGGCAGAACAAAGAGCTTTTGAAGGTCGTATCTCTTATGAAGCAGAAGATATAGTTTCTATGATAGAAAGAGCAGTAGAAATTATGTTTGCACGTTATTCTTATATGCGCAAGGAACGTGCAGAACATGGTGATAAGGATTTGAAGAAGTTTTATGAGTATGGCTTAGAGCCATATTTCTTAGTTTGTGATGAGTATAATGCCTTGTGTGCCATGCTTGATTTTCAAACAAGACAGCGTTTAGACAATGCTATGGGGCAATTCTTACTTTTAGGAAGGCAAGCTGGTTGTTTTGGTGTAATAGCTATGCAGAAACCTTCGAGAGAAGATTTAGGCTCTAAACTTCAAGCGAACATTAACTTTCGTATTTCTGTTGGTCGATTGGACGAGGTAGGTTATGACCTAGCATTTGGGGAAATCAATAGGAACAAGGAATTTAAGTATGTGAAATATCTTGCTGGTAAGCGTGTTTATGGTCGTGGTTATGCTTGTGTCTATGGAGAAGTAGCGAGAGAATTTTATTCACCATTACTTGAAAGAAAATTATCATTTTATGATGAATATGAAAAGATAGATAGACGAGAAAATCCTTTCAATCCTTTAGAGAATCCTAGAGCTGGATTGTCTGAAGAAGAAAAACAAGTATTACAGGAAGAAATGCAAGCTAAAGAAGAATTGCAAAAAGGACAAGTTAAAAAAGTTAGTTCTGAAATGGTGCAAGACTTGATGGCTAGTAAAAAAGAAATAAAGAGAGATGAAAATGATCTTGTTAAAGCAAGTGATGTATCTATGGACATTGGAGTTAGTTTCTCCTCGGTTCAAAATTTATTGAAGAAGTTAGAAGAACTAGGAAAAATTACGATTATGAGGGAAGATGGAATAATTGTGATGAATCAGGAACAGGTTCTTTTAGTTAGAGATTTGTTTGAGTTGAAAAAGTCAAGAACTCAGAAATGGTCTGATATTTTGGAAAATTATCCATTTGATGAATACGAACTATGAGAATAGGGGAGATACCCCTTTTTCTTTGTTAAAAGGTAGTTGGTATAGTCCAGCTCTCTAGTAGCTAGTAGCAGAAGTGAGGAAGCGAAGCGACGAACGCCTGCGCTCACTAGCGCTCACTAGAGGGCTGGACTATACTAATTAACCCACCTATTCTAATAGGTGGGTAACAAAAGTTACAAAATGCACTTTAGACTTACAGCGACAAGGGATAGAGGTGTGTCCCTTTAGTGATTTTTTGTGTCCCTTTTGGTAAAAAATGGAGTTTTGAAGGAGAAATGGAAGGAAAAAACTTAAAAAAATTTAGAAAAGAACGAAATATGACAAGAAAAGAGTTGTCATTAAAGACTGGTATCCCTGTTTCTACCCTAAAAGCCTATGAAAATGGGTATAGAACATTGAAAAAGGAAGATTTCATGGAAATAAAAAATCAGTTCAGTTTAAAAAACGGTGATACTGATCTAACAAGATACATGATTGACTATTTCAGATTTACGCTTCACAATGAAACAGATGTATACTTTGTGGCAAAAGAATTTTTCGGATTTGATGTTATGCTTCGACCTGAAACAACTTCATTTATGAAATATGAACTGTTGTATCGTTATGGTGATATTTGGTTCTTCGGCTTTAATTCTTGCTTTAGTGAAAATGGAGAGGATAAAAATAGGATTACGGTTCAATTAAGTGGTCAAGGCTGTCGTCAATTAGAAATGTATCTTGAAAATAGTAACCTAACGTGGACTGACTTTATAAAAAGGTTTCAGAAGTGTTATGGAGGTGATTTTAGTGTAACTCGAATAGATATTGCAGTTGATGAAATGGCAATGGAGGATACGAAGGAGAATTTTGATTTGTCAACACTAGTGAATAGATACTATCAACAAGAGATTGTATCACCTTATTTGAAGAGCTTTTCATTTGTCGGTGGTGGAGGATTTGATTTTGAAAATCCATTTGAATCAGAAAATAGGCAAGGCTTATCAATCTATCTTGGTAGTCGTCAATCTGAAATGTATTTTAACTTTTATGAAAAGAGATACGAGATAGCAAAGAAAGAAGGAATTAGCGTATCAGATAGTGTCAGACTGTTTAGGATATGGAATCGCTACGAAGTTCGTTTTTCGCAAGGAAAAGCTAGGGCATTTGTTTCAGAAGTCTTAGCTGGTAGTGAGATTGCAGAATTAACGAGGTCAATTTTTCAAGGAGCGATACAAATCTATGATGGTACTGATGAACAAGGTTTTAGAAAGTATGATAGCAAGTGGCAACAACTTTTCGGAAATCATGAAGCAGTCAGACTAACAGTTAGCCCTGAACCTTATTCAGTGGAAAGGACGATTAGATGGTTGGTAGAAAGGGTTTCTAATTCATTATTATTTGTGTCTGAGATTGATCGAATGTTCATGCAAGAGAATATGAAAAAGATAATGGCTTCAGGAGAACTTACACCTAGACAGCGAAAAGAATTAGAGTTTCTTCAAAATCAGTTAGGGAAGACAGAATGATTGAATATAAAGACATTGAAAAACTTGTATATTTGATTCCTGCAAGAAATTTTTATGATGGTTTGACAGATAGTAAGGTAGCAAGAGGTTATCAAGCCCATATTGAGTTTCAATCTCAGAAATATCATAAAACTAAAAAAAAGAACGATTGGATTGAATTGAAACGATTGATTACTGAATACGAATCATATTTGGCAAATCAAGTTGATGTGAAACGAAAACTATTATGGTTTGGATTGTTGAGAAGGAGTAAAGAAGAAATGGAAAATGAATGTTTGAATTTGATTCATCGATTTCATTTAGAGGGGTGGATTTAAGAAGGCGAAAATTTTTAATCTTATAAAGGAGTTATAGTTTACATTGTAAAAAGGAATTGTTTTCAAACTTATACTCGAACTATTTATGGACACCATATTATCACTTTGATATAATTAAAGTAGTTTTATAATAGAGAAAAATGGCCTTTAATTTAAAAATGATAATAAAAATGCCAGTACAATTGTTTGGAGGAAAAATGTTAAAATGACGACAATAACTGATATAAAAAATCGGATACAGACACTCTCTCCAGCTAATTTCCAAGAGTTTTGTGATTGTTTAATATACAAAAATGGATATGGGAAAGTTCATGGTTATGGAATGAAGGCAGGAACAGGAAAAACAACTATCGGGAACCCTGATTCCTATTTTAGAAAAGATAACGGTAAATATGTATTTGTTGCTTATACAACACAACAGAATAATATCTATGCCAAAATAAAAGAAGATATTGATAAGTGTCTTGATAAATCAAAAACAAAACTTTCCATCACAGATATTGATGAAATAATTTGTTGTCACACATCATCAAATCTTAGTGCAGGGGATGATAAAAATTTACATGAGTATTGTGCAAATAAGGGAATTTCTCTAACTATATGGGGAATAGACGAAATTGCTAATCAAATTTTTAATAATTTTCGATCATTGATACGTGAACTAGGATTAAGCATCGATACAAATCAGATTATGGATGTTGATAGTTTTGTGAGTATTTATGATGCGAATGAAATGCTAGCTCCTCTTAGTACACAATTCCAATTTAGAGAAAGTGAAAAGAAAGAAATTTTAACTTCACTGTATGATAATGAGATTACAATTGTTACAGGTAAATCTGGTGTTGGAAAAACAAGGTTAGTTTTAGAAACAGTTCGTATATTTTCACTACAAGAAAATTATATACTTTTATGTGTAAAAAATAATAGTCTAGGATTGTATGACGATTTGATTTCTGTGACAGAAAAACCTGGTAAGTATTTATTTTTTGTGGATGATGCTAATGAATTAGCGGAGCTTAATCTTATATTAGAGTATATAACAAAAATTCTAAAAGGATATGAAGTCAAAATAATTTTGACAGTTAGGGACTATGTAAAGTGTGAGGTAATTAAAAAAGCTCGACTATTTGCTTTGCCAAAAGTTGTTGAACTTTTCTCTTTTTCAGATAAGGAAATTGAATGTTTTTTAAATAAAAATTTAAATATTTTTAATATTGACTATATAAAACAAATTATTCGCATAGCCGAAGGGAATCCTAGAATAGCATATATGGCTGGAAAGCTAGCTATAAAAAACCAAAATCTAGCATCCATTCAAAATGCATCCGATATTTATGATCAGTATTATCGAAAATATGTAGATTATTCTTTTGGGGGAGATGAAGGATTATGTATTACAGCGGGTATTCTATCAATCATAAATTGTGTTTTGTTAACTGATTTATCTCCACTGGAAGAATTGCTAAATATGTACGATATGAGCACAGAGATGTTTGAGAAAAAAGTAAGACAATTATATTCTTTAGAATTTGTTGAGATTCAATTGGAACAGTTAGCTACTTTATCAGATCAGTGTTTATCAAATTACTTGCTTTATTACATTTTTTTCAAAAAAAGAACGATGCGATTATCTACTGTATTAGAAATAGGCTATAAAAATTTTCGTAGTGGTGTAATCAATGCATTGCATACAATACTTAATCTGTTTGAATCGCCAGAAACAAGAGAATTTTGTGGTGATGAAATTAGAAAAGTTTGGAAAAAATTACAAAATGATTCAGATTCAAATTACTATCAGTTTGTACAAGACTTTCATGTCTTTAATCCAGAAGAAGCATTTCTTTTAGCAAAATATAAAATAGAAAATATAGAGAAAGAGGAGTTTAATGTCATTGATATTCATTATACCGACAAAATATATTGTAGAGAAGAATCTGTTTTAAAATTACTGGTAGGATATCGATATAGTGAGTTTTTAGATTATGTTATGGAGTTGCTTTTAGCATATGCAAATAGAGGAAAAAATTACCTAATTTCTGGAATAGAATGGCTAAAAAATGAATACGGCTTGCAGCATAATGATTATAAATATGGCTATTATACTCAAGTAAAGATAAGTGAATATTTACTAGAACAAGTAAGAAAGGAAGATAATACAGCAGAATTTATTGCTTTACAATGGGCTAAATACTCATTAGACTTTATTTTTCATTATTCAGAAGAAGGAAGAGGAGATGAATTTAAATTTTATACAATTGAGTTAATTGATTCAGAAAGACTTGAAGAATATAGGAAAAAATGTTGGAAAATTTTAATACATCTTGCAGAGAAAACTAAATGGAGAGCTAGGATATTATCTTTCATTAAATTATACTCAGTTAATATTTACAAAAATGTCGATGATGATATCATTTCTACAGACTATATTTATATCGATCAGCTTTTTACGCTTTTGAATTCAAAACAAATAAGATTCTGTCAAGTAGTGGAAAGAATAATATTTAAAGTCAAGAATATAGGGATTCAATCATCATTAGTTAAAAAATGGGATAGAATTTATACAGGATCAGAATGGGAGTTATACCAGATTTTAAATAAAGACTTCATTGTATCTGGACTAGACTATGAGGAACATATAAAAGAAAGAGACAGAAAAATTATTGAGTATGGAAATAGAGTAAACATAACAGAAGTTAGTAAATTAATCCAGACTATGAGTAATATTTTATCTGAACCATTAGAATCAACAGAGTTGTTTCATTTATCTAGAGGTTTAGAACAAATGATTCTGCAATTTAATGAACCTATTTTGAAACAATTTTTCAAAGATTTTATGATATATGGAAGCAATATTTCTATTAATCCTAGTATTGTATTAGATAAATTAAACAATAAAGATGATTACATAGAGATATTAAAGACAATAAAATCTATAGACTTTCCACAAAAAAATGAATGGTTGTATAGTTATTTTGAAACTCTTTCACCTTCAAAAGTTGATAATAAAATGTTAAAAGAATTTTTGACATTTTTAAAGGATGATTCAGCTACAAAATTCACATCATCATGTTATAGGAATTTAAGAATATTAGATAAGTTTATAGTTATTGAACCTAATATATATCCAATTGCAACTTCTATTATATATGATAAACAAAATGATTTTATTTCAAAAATTTATTTTTCTATCTTATTCCATGAGGAGGAATATTCGCCTTCAGAACTTTTGAGCTTGTATGAAAGTGATATTGAATTATTGAAACAGGTCTATTTCTTTATAATTAACAAGACTAGTAGTGATTTTGATGGTACATTTTTGATTGAATTTTTAAAATTTGACTCTAGATGGCTAGAACGATATTCAAAAATTTTTTGGGAAAGCGAAGGTAACTTTAAGGACTATCTTCATAATAAAAATAAAGCTTTATGGAAATCTGATAAATTTCTGGAATATTATGATTATATATTTTATCACTTTCCTAAAGATAAAATGTATAGCTGGAGAGTAGTCAGTACTTTGAAAAAAGAATTTTCTGATAGAGAAGATGATATTGTCAATAATCAAATAAAGTGGATTGAACACATTATTAGAACTAACAATGCAAATGATAAAATTATTTTAATTTTTGACATTATATGTGAGTTAGATGACGAAATAAGAAAGATAGCAATTCAAACTTTATTAGAGATTAATAGTGATTTTAAAGTGTTTAAAAAGATAAGATTAATCCCTAGGAGTTGGAGTGGAACAGGAAGTTTTATTCCTGCATATAGAAAACAAATAAACTTTCTTGAATCTTTATATCCATTAATTTCTGGGATTCAATTTCTGGAACATAGATCAAAAATAAAATTAGAAATCGAATACCTTAAAGAAAGAATTAGTGAAGAAGAAATTCGTAGTATATATAAGAAATTTAAGTAAGTATAAAAAGAATGTTGAGTTATCATCATTCTTTTTTTTAGAAATACTATTTGATTCAAAATTCATCAAGACTTTTAAAGGTTTTTGGACTTACAAATTTTTATATTAAATGATTGGAGAAAACAAATGAAAGTTAAAAAACGTTCGCCTGCATAGTTGCTGGATAATGTAAATTATAGAGAAAAAATGAGGTATAAAAAAATGGTATTACAAGGAAAAGATAAGCAAGTTATTGAATTGTCAAACGAACTTGCTAAAAAATTGAAAACAAAAGAATTTGATTTAGCGTGGAAGTATGCTGGTGAATTAAGTTCACTTCTTAAAAATGATGAAGAATTGCAACTACCGTATCAAGTTATTGAGTGTATCAAGCGTGATTTGAATAGTTACTATGATATGAATAAGCAACTGAACAAGGTAACAACTCGTGCCTTTGCGATTGGTAGTAGCTTTGAGTGTTCAGCTTCAATTTAGTTAAAATGATGAAGGAAGTCAAGTTTGGCTTCCTTTTAGTTTGGAAGGAGAAAAAATGAGTATTAAAGTTGTATATGATAACTATTCTGATGTCTGTAAACATTATGTTTATGGAAAAAAGTTACTTGATGAACCTGAGAAAATTATTGATCGGTTAGATGAACATTTTGACGGTGTGGAGTTTGGACAATTTGATGGTTGTAACCCTGATAATGTATATGTCAATTCGTTTACAGAAGTTGATACGCAGGAAGCATTGATTGATTTTGTTGGTATTTTGGATCATGGGGAATATGAACAGTTAGTGAATGAAGATCGTTTGTCTGCTTATGTAGAGGAACATGAAGAAGAAATTGCTAGTCGTTTAGGAGATTCCTATGTGTTTCTCGGTCACGAAGGCGATAGCTGGTACTTCTTGCAATAGAAAATGACTGGTACTGAATATGGCTTCAAGAGTTTTAATTAAGAATCCAAAGAATCGAAGGCAAGCATGGTTTGTTTTGCCTTTGTATTTTGGAAGGCTATCTCATATTGGTTTGACTGGCTCTTATGATGAAGAAATTCAAATTGTTGATTATGAGGGTACTTCATTTATTGGTTACGGTCTATTTACTGTTGCTGATTTGGAACAGTTAAATAGACAAGAAGAAGGTTGATTAAGGAAGGAGAAAAAATGGATTTATTAGCTTTAGTTGTTTATAAAGGAATCGCTAGACGAGTCCTGTTACCATGTTCAAGTGAAGAAGTAGGTGAACGATTTGGCTATGAAGGTGAAGAAATTGAAGTTACTATTGATTCTATTGAGGGTTTACCTACTTTGAATTGTGAAGGTTTAACTTTAGATTTAGCGAATGAACTTGCTGAAAATTTGGAAGATGTAGATGAAGATTTGGTTCAATCATTTATTGAATCAGAAACTTCTGATCCATCGTACTTGGCAAGTGTAGATTTTGATGATTGTTTCTTATATCCTGATGTAGATACGGATAGAGAGTTAGGTGAATATCTTGTTGAGGAACTTGGTGTAGAACTATCTAAGGAAAAATTGCTTCAATATTTAGACCATGAAAAATTGGGTCGTGATGTTCGCTTAGAAGAAGGTGGTAGTTTTGTAGATAAAGGTTATTTTGTATCAAGATGATAGCAAATATAAGAGTTTTAAGAGAAGGGAATTTTGAATTTCTCTGTGAACTAGATATTATGAAGTACAGTCAAGAACAAGTCCTTGAAAGAATAAATGAAAGAGGGATTGATAAAGACAACTTTTTTATTTGTGGGATTTCTGATTGGAAAGTAGATAAAATCATGTCGCTGGACGAGGTTTATTTGCTGAAGAAAGTAGTATTGGAATTGTATGATGGTGATGAATACATTGTAAAATTTCAATTACAGCGTTATATTTCTGTGACAAAAATTGCAACGACTTATTATAGATTTTGTTCTAAAGATGAAGTTGATACAATTTTTGAATTGACGAAAGAGTTAGATTATAAATCGGTTATTGATTATTTCTTTAAGTGTGGAAATTGGGTGACAGTATTTCAAGGATTTATAGAGCAGGGAGAAATTTTAAATACTCCTATTGGCTTCTACAAGAAAGTTAATTTGTAAATATAGAAAGGAAAAAATGAGAAATTTATATTTAAAGAAGCCAAGAAAAGAAAAGCAAATAAAAATGAAACAGATAAGTCAGAAAAAATCGAATCATATTTTTTTAGCAGGTTTATCTGTTTTTGTTCTTTTCTGTGGTTTAACAATGTTTGTTTCTTTAAGGACAAGTTCAAAAATGTTGGATAGATTGACAAATTCACCAGTTGTCGAATCCAAAAAAGAAACAGATCGTAAGTTGGAACAGTTCTTAGATGGATTTGTGAGTAGATATTTTACCTATAATTCACAAAATGGCTCTAGTGAAGATGATGTAGCGAAGTTAAATGAATACTATGGAAGTATTCCTGAAGTTAAGAATCAAGGTCAATCGAAGCAGGAAATGTCGGTAGTTAGCGCTCGTATGTTACTTGCTAAAGACGGTATAGCTGTATATCGTATTGTTTATGATACAAAAAAAGATGACAAGAATCAGCGTGTAGGTATTGAATTTTCAATTCCATACGGAGAAAAGGACGGTAAATACTATGTAGCTGGTTTACCTTGGTTCTCCCCTGTAAGTGATTTTAAGGCTGATGGTGTAGAAAAAGAGACTCATTTAGCATTACTTGATAATAATGAAATTGAGGAAGGCAAAAGAAAGAAATTAGTTTCATTCTTAGAATTGTTCTTTAAAAATTACACAACTAGCCAAGCGAATTTAGATTTGATTTCTAAAGATATTAAGTCTATTGGTGGTGCAACATTTAAGAGTTTAGATTATACCTACTTTAAAGAAAAAGATGGGAAAATCTTGGCTTATGCTCAGATTACTTTAGAGGTGGCTGGCTCAACTCATAGCGAGAATTTTAGCTTTGAGTTAAGAGAAGATAAAGATAGTTATTTTGTAGAAAAGATGGATCATACAATTCCATTAGATTACAACAAGAAAGAAGAAAAAGGAGAATAAGATAGATGGCATTGTTTAGTTTTTTAGTTTCTAAGTTTGGTATTCCAGCAGTAGCATTCTTTGCAGGAATGAAAGCATTGAAAGCATGGAAGGAGCAACAGTTAGGAAAACTAGTTGTCATTATTTTGGTAGCTGGATTCATTGTTTTCTTTTTAGAAAATCCTGAAACAGTTTTAAATGCAACTAAACCTATTTGGTCAAAATTGATTGAAGTAGTTAAGTAGGAATGAAGAATGGAAAGAAAAGACAAGAAGCTGTATGTCTATACAACAGCATTTAGACAGCCTGTTTGGGTGCATAAATTAAATGAAGAATTTAGTTTACCATTTGCAATTAAAATGTCTGCGATTGTCTATTGCCTAGTGATTTTAGTGTTAGCGTGGTTTTTACTAGGCTTTATTCCTTCTCTTGATTGGGGTTGGCGCTTTATGGCTTCTGCATTTGCTGGTTGGAAACTTGGAAATTTGTTAGCTGATTATAAGCTAGATGGAAAGACACTATTTAGATTTATTTATGAGTATTTGATTTTTTGGAAGGAATACGATAGTCAGCGAAAGAAAATATATATTTGTAAAGGAATAAAATATGAGAAAGTGAGAAGTATAAAACGTGGAATTATCAAATAATATTTGGTCGGTTGCTGATGGTTTGATTCTGTTAAAAGATGGAACGGTTTTATCTGTATTTGAAATTGAATCACAAGTTGTCAATACGATTGAAGAAATGAAAAAGGAGACTAGTAAGGATGTTGTTTATAATTGTTTAGCTAGTTTGGCAGAGTACAATGATTTAAGTATTCATAGTTTACATATTGATTTAGAATTAGCTAAGAAAATTGCTTTGTTATCACAAGATATTGAGCAAGGTCAAGGGACAAGTCCTTTAGGAAATTATATTGTATCTACAATGAAGTCACGATTGGAAGAAGAAGTAAGCTATCTCTTTGAGTATAAGCATTATTTTGTAGTTCCTTTGAAGTCAGTTAATGTAACCTCGGACTTTAAACTAACTGTTGAACAGACGATAGAAACTTATCGCAAAAGTGTGATGAAAATGGTTGGTTTTGAAGAATTACCAAAAGTCGATTGGTGGAAGGATTGGCAAAATCAGAAAGATGTGATTCAAACTAAAATTCATGCTTTGAATGTGACAGAAGTTTCAAAAGCTGATTTAGAATTATTGAATCGACTTCATTTTCTTTGTGGGCAAACCTATGATAAAGAAAGTGAGCTGATTGCACTTGAAAATTCGATTGAGAATGTAGATGAAACAATTATTGAAGTTGTTGATGGGAATGCTTTGAAATTGACCAATGGTCAGGAAACAAGTTATGTAGCGACAATTCCTGTTGTTTCATATCCCAAAAATGTATCTTATCTTCATCTACAAGAAGAACTCCAAAATCTTGAATTTCCTGTTGATAGTATGTATAAAATCCGTTTTTCAACTCAAAAAGGTTTTTTCTCACTTTTATCTAGAGCAAGAAACAAACGTAAGAATCTTGGGAATACGGTAAATGAAACAGCAGAAAACGATGATGTTCAAAAGATTGAAGTTTTGGAAAGCCATGAGTTGTTAGAAGATTTTCAGGAGAAACATGACAATAAAGAATTGATGATTACATATCTTCATACTTTGACCATTACAGCAGACAGTTTGGAAGAATTGAATCTTAAATTTGATATTCTGTTTGCACGATTGAAAGAATTGGAAGTAGAAGTTGTCAAGGCTGTTGCAGATCGAATCTATCTATTTTATAAGAGTCGATTGACAGAAATTCTTGATAATAAAAAGGAATCATTTCTTCAATATGGAAGTCTACGTGGACTTTGTGAGAACTTAATGTTTACGACTAAGAAGGTTGGAACAGAAATTGGTTTTCCTATTGGTCGTGTTGATAATGAGATTTCTTCATGGTATGGAGATTTTCAAAAAGCTCTTGATTCAAGTACAAACATTGTATTTTCAAATTTATTACAAGCGAATAAAGTAGGGGTAAAAGGTAAGGAAACAAGCAATCCTCATACAGCTATAACTGGTTCAACTGGGAATGGTAAGTCATTCTTAACTAAGTTATTATTTACCTATCATTCTTTATTGAAAACAAGAGTATTGTATATTGATCCAAAAGCAGAAATGAAAAGACAATATTTAACTGTGTTATCAGAATTGGAAAAAAATGATGAATTTTATGAACTTCAAGAATATATCAAGTCAATCAATTTTGTGACTTTGAATATGAAAGATAAGAATAATAGAGGTGTTCTTGATCCATTCTCATTCTTACAAGATGAAGCTGAACTGACAGAGTTAGCAACTGTACTTGTAGGCTCTGTATTGGATAAAGATACCTATATCAAGGTTCAACCACACTTGTTAGATTCGATTGACAAAGTGATTGAACGAAGGAAAGCTGGTGAGAAAGTCGGTATGTTACAAGTCTTTGATGAATTAGAGAAAAATTCAAAAGAAGATGTTGAAACTGCTGGATATTTCTTAAAAAGAATTTCAAGAAATTCTTTATTGTCACTTTGTTTTTCTGATGGAAGCCAAAATGTTCTGAATGTTGATAATAAAATTACAATCGTTGAAATTACTGGTTTGGATATGCCAAAAGGTACAGATAAAGATGAAATGACTGAAAGTCAATTAAGAAGTTTGACTGTCATGTATTCTTTAACCTATTTCTGTGCGATTTTTGGTGAACGTGAAAAGGACAAGGAAACAATGTTATTCCTTGACGAAGCATGGCAGATTATGTCAACTCCTGCTGGAAGGCAGGTAGTGAATAGAATTAAGCGTACTGGACGATCATTCAATAATTTCTTAGTGCTGGTAACTCAATCAGTAAGAGATTTGAAAACAAGTGAAGATGGAACTGGATTTGGTACAGTATTTGCTTTTCCTGAAAATTCAGAAACAGAAGCTATTTTGAAACATTTGCGTGTAGAAGATAATGATTCTTCACGTTCTTGGCTTGAAAATCAAACAATGGGTCAATGTATCTATTATGATACGTTTGGAAGAAAAGAGCGCATTACAGTAGATGGTACACTTTATCCTATTTTAATGAAATTATTTGAAACAGTAGAAACAGAATTAGTTGCTGTATAGGGGGAGGAATATGAGAAAAAATATTTTACTAGTGTTTATTTGTTCTTTCTTTCTTCTTCCTGCTTTTGTAAAAGCTGATTCTGTTAAAGATATTCTTCCAAAAAATAACTTTGATATTATTGAATTTGATAGGAACACGAATAAGCCTAAACTGGTTGATTCTTCTGATAATGCTAAAAAAATATTAGATAAGGTTAAGAAAGAAGCTGAGGAAAAAGAGAATCAAAAGAAAAAGGAAGCAGAAAATAGCAAACTGACTTATGAGAATTATAAGTCTAAGATGTCTGATTTAACAAGTAAAGTTTACTTTGATAAAAAGTTTTTTGGATTTGATTCCAATGTCAATTATTTCTTTAATTCTCTAGTTCAGTCTGTTTTTTGGCTTGGGAAACTTGTTTTCTATGTAGATGCACAAGTTTATATTGTTGTTGAAGGAATGAGTGATGTTAGTGGATTGTTGAATGAAACTGTAAATAATTCTAGTAAAGTATTTTCTTCTTTGTTTAGTCGAGAAATTATTTATTTGGTTGGTGCAAGTATGGCAGTTTATTTACTGTATTTATTTGCGACTGGAAAAGGTAGTTTCTTCAAAACATTGATAAAAATGTTATTGATTTATACTTGTATTGGAGTTTATTTTATTCAACTTAATGTCAATGGTCAAAATAAGTATTTGATAACTCATGTCTATGATAGCTTTAGAACAACAACAATTACTTTGAATGGGGAAATTACAAAAACTTTAACTGGTGAAAGTAAAAATGGAGTGGAAACATATTTTTCTGAAACTTTGTTGAAGGGATATAAGTATATGAATTCTCCTGTAAAAGAAGATGGTTCATTTCTTCTTTCTGAAAAAGAATTTGAAGATTTAGCTGGTTATAAGCAAGGTGATGGAGATCATTTAGTTGGCGATAAAAAAGTCAAGGATCTTGCAAAAGATAAAGATCCTGAAAATAAGATGTTGAAAAATGAGTGGGGCTTAAAATTTATGTATGTCTTTGCTTCTGATGTCGATATTATTGTGATGGGAACGATTTATTTATTGTTAGGTTTGTCACGATTCTTCTTTTTAATCGTTTTTATCTTTTTGATCGTATTGTTACCATTTATCCTTCTTCTAAGTCTGTTTCCTAAGATGGAGCATTTATTGATTGGATTTAATAAAAAAGGAATATCAATGCTTGCTTTATCATCAATTATGCTTTTAGCAACTAGTATATTTTCATTCTTTTACAATACTTTAACTGAATTCATCTCTACTGCTGTAGGTGGTGATTTACTAGTTACAGTCTTTTTAAAAGGTGTATTATTGTTTCTAATGTGGAAGTATAGACATTCGCTTTTATCAGCATTTTCAAGAGTAACCAATAGTCCTATTGGTAAGATTGGTCGAGAAATAAGCAATTCTCAGTCTGTTCAAAAACTGAAAGAAAGATTGTCAAAAACAGGTAAGACTGGTTTGAAAGCAGGTGGAAATGGACTCAAAGTTGGTGGACAGTTTGCTAAAGGTGGATTGAAGATGGGTAAAGATAAGTTGAGTGAAAATCTTAAAACTTTACGAAAACAAAGTCCATTGGTGGAAAAGGTTGCTGAAAAAGGTGATGTGATTAAGAATCGAATGAATTCGATTAAGGAACATAAAAATAGTTCAGTCAATGCTTTAAAAGAAAAAGGAAATAATGCTTTAGCTAAACTCTATGGAGTACGAGCCAATGCCTTTAAAGAAGGAAGATCTGAACGGAATGTTTTAGAAGAGAAACAGAAATCAAGAAATAAACAAGCAAAAAAATATGCTGGTCAGAAAAAGGCTTCTCGTGAGTCAATTCAACGGTTGAAGGAAGAACGGTTGAAGAAAGGTCAGAAGCCATTTAAAGAGAATAAGGAAGTTTCAGTGAAACAGAAAATGCAGACTCAAAAAACGTTCAACCCTAAAGCTATGGGAAGGAGAAAAACAGTTGTAAAAAATCCTAAAAATGAGGAAAAAACCTCTAAGGTATTTAGAAGTAAGCAAACCAAAAAATTGAAAGCTAAAAAAAGGAAAAAGGTTGAAATTTAATGGGTAACAAAACAGCGAAACACTTTGGATTCTTTTTCGTAAGTCTTATACCTACGCTTTTAGTGATTCTCTTAATTCTTCTAAGCGTTATCGGAGTTGTTTCTGCTGGTGGCTCATCAGGTAGTACGACTGGAAAGAGAACACGATTAACAGCGCAAGAGGTGGCTCAAAAGGCAAATATTTCTGTTGAAAGAGCAGAAGATGTCATTAAGATTTTAAACTGGCAACTCTCTAAGGAGAAATTTACTTTAGAGGGTGCTAGTGGTTCACTTGCCAATGCTGAAAGAGAAAGTGACTTTGATCCTAAACTAACGAATCCATCAGGTGGGGTTGCAGGTTACTTTCAATGGTCAGGCTGGGACGGTAACACAATCAATGGTGATCGCTGGAGAAATGCTAGTTCTCGTACTTTAGATAGTACGGTGGAACTGGAATTGATGTCTTATGAGTTGAATCATGGCTATAAAAAAGTCAAAGACTATATGCAGAAAGCGACTGATCCTTTTGAAAGTGCAAAATATTGGTCTGAACATTATGAAGGTGTCTCACTTTCAGACGGTCAGACAAAATTAGAGAAGCTGGAAAAGGATAGTAAGAAGTGGTATGAAGTCTTTAAAGGTACGATTGAATCTGATGGTTCGTCAGGTGGGAGTGCAATAGCTGGTAGTTTAGATATTGCTCCTGGAGTTGTTGCTATGGATATACCTAGTGGATATTCGATTGATAAAGAAATAACAAAAGAAGGTTATATTACTCAGTCTTATCCGTATGGGGAATGTACATGGTATGTATTTAATCGTGCTAAAGAATTTGGAATTCATTTTGATCCATATATGGGCAATGGTCAAGACTGGGCGCATAAGTCAGGCTATGAGGTTTCAAACACTCCTAGCAAACATTCTGCTGTTAGTTTTCAAGGAAGGCAGGCAGGTGGTCATCCAACGTATGGTCACGTTGCCTTTGTCGAAGATGTCAAAGATGATGGCTCAATCTTGATTTCAGAATGTAACTTTGTTCAAAGTGGACAAGGAACTGGAATAACAAACTATCGTGTATTTGGTGCTGATGAAGCAAGAAATTTTTATTATGTTATTGGAAAATAAAGAAAAAAAGAGGAAAAAAGAAATGAATAAGAAATTTGTAACATTGTTGTCTGTGGCTGTATTAAGTACAGTTGCTAGTGGAGTATATGCTGATGAATTGACTTTGGGTGGAAGTGTAGCTTCTACTGGAGATGATTCTGGATTGGTAGTTTCAGAACAGCCAACAGAAACACAACCATCAGCAATCGTAGAACATTCTGCTACAGAACTTGGTAAGGAGTCTGATAAGGAAGAAACTGGAGATCATGCAGGTGTAGTTGTCGAGCCAACAACTCCAAGTGAGCAACCAAAAGAAGATAAGCCATCTGCTGATCTTGGAAAAGACAGTGATAAGAATCAGGAACATGATAATACAGGTGTAGTTGTCGAGCCAACAAGTCCTTCTACCAATAAATCTAAAGAAGAAAATCCTGTTGAAAATGTAGGTGATGATAAACAAGGAGATCAAAAATCTTCTGATTCAACTTCGGATAAATCAAAAGAGGGTGAAGAAAATATGAAATCAGATAAAGAAGATATTCCAGAAGTGAAGGAACAAAAACAAAAGGCAGAGGATAATGTTGGAGTAAAAGAAAAAGAAGAACCTAAACCCTTAAATGTGACTAGAGAAGAAATTAAGGAAAAACCTATTGAAACAAATACAGGATATAAGATTGTAGGCACTAATAAAGGCAAAGTAGTTGTAGAAGAAAGTGAAGGCAATTATGTAGAAAAAGAACCTTATGAAGTGGGAGCAGTCAAACAAAAAGATGGAACAATCGCTTTGAAGGATAAAGAAGGTCAGTTGAAAGTCCTTCCGAATACTGGAACAGCTAGTACAATGTTTACAACCATTTGGGGTATTGTCGGTTTGATTGCGACTATTTGGGGTAAACGTAAATTGAATTAAGGGAGATAGTATGAAAGAGTTTTTTAAAATTTTGAAAGAATCAGATAAGTTGGGATATAAATTATCTGCGATTTGTGGAGTAAATTGGCTAGTTGGTCAGTTGTTTAAATGGCAATCTTTAGTGTTTGAAATGATAGCTTGTGCTATTTTGATTCAAAAAATATCAGCAATATTTGAAATTAGTTCAAATTATTTAGGATTTTTAATGATTATTTTTATATTAGCTGTTCCTTTTTCAAAATTGCGTTTTGGTTTTGAGAGATTCATTTATTTATTTTTTGAAAGCATTGTGTTGATCTTGATTTTTTCAATCGCAGTGGATTTTCCATTTCAAGAGAATGAATCTTCATTATGGATTTTAATGGCTCTTTTTGGCATTGGTATTTGTCAGTTTATGAAGTGGTTTCAAACAAAATTGTTTCAGCGATACTTGTTTAATAATATCCTGAATAAGGAATATCTTGGAATTAAGAAAATGACGGATCCTTTTCCTCCTAAAATTAATTTCTATGTAGATGCTGATGAAATCGATGTAAATAAACGAATGGCTACTATTAATCAACGTGTAGTAAAAGAAACTTATCAAGGAATTGTAGAGTTAAGTTTTTTGAATTTTGAAAGATTTACTGGTATTACTTATGCTAGAGAAGCATGGAATGTTTTTGAAGCTCCTTTGAAAAAAAGATTTTCTGATGTAGATGAAATGTACCATTTAGTGTTTAGAGTATATCCTTTTGGAAAAAGAATGAATTTATCTTTTAAATTGATTCGATTAGATTTAAGTCGAAGAAAGGCTTTTACAGTGAAAGGTGTGAAAGTAAGTTTAGTAAATAATTAAGGTAGGGGCAACCCTGCCTTTTTTTATTTTTTGTGATATAATAATGTAAAATAGGAGAATAACTATGAGTAATAACAATGATAAGATAAAACAGTTTTTTTTAAGGACTATTCTTAAAAATCGTAGTGGACTAAGTGAAGCGTATAGAAATAAAGTTAATTCTTTTTCTGATGAAGAATTGAAGATAGAGTATAGTGAGTTAAAATCTATTTCTGAAAGAAAGGGGACAATAGCTAATTCTTTGATTTTAGTATTGTTTCTTGCTTTTTTAGGGGGTCTGTATAAGGTCTTTGTAGGTTTTGCTGATAAAGTTACTAAGGTTTATGGACTAAGTAGTGAATCTTATGTTCTGGTAAATGGCTTATTTATTATAAGTGTGGTTATATTCGTCATTGTTTTATTCTTCATTGTATTTTATTTGTTTAGAGTTTCTGAAAAGAAAAAGAAATTTTATTTTGTCGAAGTTCTTATGAAAGAAAGAGGGTTATTGTAGTAAGATGAGAGAATATTTGGATACCATTTTTGAAGAGATTTTATTAAATGTCATTGCTCAGTTTTTTTATGTTGTAGGCACAATGTACTATTTACATGAATTGGGTACATTTAATGATTCAGTAAAGAATATAACAAATCCGGTTACAGTTATGTTTAAAGACGATGGGAAAGCATGGTGGTTATTAGCATTTGCCTTGATTCTGACTGCTATTGCTGGTTTGTTGTTGTGGTATCATGTTCAGGTATTTTCTAGGGTTAGTGGTTATTCAATGATAACACTGGCACTATTTATTCTTATTTTGTTTTTGTTTATAGTCTTAATTATCATAGATATAAATAATCCTATTTTAAGAATGGCTATAATTGTTATTTTTGGGGGTATTGCTGTATTTACAGCTGTTACTAGTTGAAATGCTTATCAGATACAAGTCAGCAATGGCTTGTTTTTTTGTTATTTAAGGAGAAGAAAATGGATCAAGTAGAATTGTTGAAAATGTATGCTGTGAAGTTAGCTAGTAGGTTAGGTGAAAATCAAGAATCTATAGAGTTTATTGCTGACACTGTTACTGATTATGGTGTTGAAACTATGATAGTTGAAGCTATAAAAAATACGAAGTTTGTTAAAGTTATTTATGATTATGAAGGGAGTCATGCTAATAAAAAATTACCAAGAAGAAATTATGATAGTGTATATGTATCAATTGAGGAAGGCTACTCTTTTGATTTTAGTAGAGGAGTAGCTTATACTTATTTTCCTGATATAGAGAAATTGTTAGAACAATTATAAAATAATTGAAAATGTGATATAATAATAGAAAGTGAAAGGAGAAGAAATCGTGATTAAAGAATTTGGTGTTACAAATCTAGAAGTCACAAAAGAGGATATTTTTAAAAATCCCAATAATCCTATTTTACGTATGTATGATGATGAAGAATTGATTGGAACTTTTAATATTCTTACAGGTGAAGTCTTAGAGGATTTGGACTTGGCTGATTATGATATTCGGTTTGCTCAAAAACAAATTGAATTGAATCGTGATAACTACCTTGAAACGTGGAAGGATTACGTGGGGTTGTTACATGCCTAAGTATTCTTTTTTGAAGTATGGTATTGAGATTCGTCCGAATGAGCATAATCATAAAGGTCAGAAGGCACATATTCATATCTATATCCATGGTGAGGAAGTTGGTTCAATGTTTTTGACTGGAGAGCTTCGAGATGGTAGATTGAAATCAAAAGATATGAAGATTGTAAGGCAGTATGTTTTAGAAAATGCAGATGAACTTCAAGCTTTATGGGATGAATATCAAAAAAGTGCGTATTAAGAAAATAAATTCAAGCCAGAAATGGCTTGTTTTTTTTTGCTGTTGTTTAAGGAGTAGTAAATGAAAGAGTCGAAACAAGTATTTAATATTGAAGTTCCAATTCCTTCTAATATGGTATTGATCAGTCGTTCCGAGTATCTAGATTTAATACAGAAAGAAGAAATTGGTCAATGGTGGACTATTGATAAGGTTGAGGAATTATTGTCTATTAGTAAAACGAAATTGGTAAATGATATATTATTGAATCCAACAATCAAAAATGAATTAGATATTGAGCAAAATAAAGAAGGATTTGTCTTATATCCGAAAAGTAAGGGGTCACCTTATAGATTTTTAGCAAGAAAAACAAGAGAATATTTTGATAAAAATTATCAAAAAATATTATTAATGTTATAAAAGAATGGAGATAATTGCCATTCGGAAAGGAGTTAATGTGGCAAGTTATAGACAGCGTGGGAAAAACAAACTTTGGGATTATCGAATATTTGATAAGAAAGGAAAAGTTCTAGCAACAAATTCAGGTTTTAAGACAAAACGTGAGGCTATGAACGAAGCTCAGGAAAAAGAGAGGAAATTATTTCAATCAAACTATACAATAAGATTTGATAGTAAGTCTACACTGTATGAGTTGTGGCAGGATTGGTATGATTTAGTGATTCATCCATCAGAAAAGGCAAGTTCCACGATAGAAACGTACTATGCAAGAGGTCAAGCAATAGAAAAAATATTCTCAGATATACCAGCAATAAGTATAAATCATCAAGAATATCAGTCACGATTAAATGAATATGGAAAAAAGGTGACTGCTGATCACTTGCGAAGAATAAATGCAGATATAAGATCAACAATAAAATTTAGTAAAAGAGGTGGTTTGCAGATAACGGATATTACAGAAGATGTGAAAATATTCGGTTTAGAGTCTGGCGATGTAGATGATAAATATATTCATAGTATTTCAGAATATAGGAAATTATTGTCTCATTTGAAAGGGAAATTCAATTATAGAGAATCAGTAATACCATATCTATTATACTTCTTGTTTAAAACAGGATTTAGGGTTGGTGAAGGTATGGCATTATGCTGGTCAGATATTGATTTTGACAATAAAACAATTAAAACATATAGACGATTTGTAGGAGATCGGCAAGAGTTTGTACCTCCTAAAACAAAAACATCTATAAGAGAAATTCCGATTGATGATGATTTGTTTCTTGTTTTGAAAACATTACAAATTGAACAAGGAAAGATATTATTTGATCGTGAAGAATTAAAGAAACATGATTTAGTATTCTATGATAGAAGGTATAAAATACCTACAAATTCAGGTTTGAATAAGAGTTTAAGAGTATGTTTATCAGAACTTGGGATTGGAAATCAAGAGATGACAGCAACAGCAGGAAGGCATACCTACGGTTCATATCTTTTAGCTAAAGGGGTTGATATTTGGGTAGTAGCAAGATTATTAGGTCATAAGGACATTCAACAGATTATTAAAACTTATGGTCATGTATTACAAGAAGTAATTGATAAGGAGTATGAATTGGTTAGAAAAATAATGAAGGATAATGAATGAAAATGAATGAAAAAATTTTTACTAAGAACATTCAAAAGCTTATTAGAATAAGATTTTGAAGTCTCTTGCATGGAGTAATAATTGACCTCAAAATACTGACTCAACAGTGTTTTTTCTTTGATAAAATTTAGAAACAATTTCATAAGAAATATGTGATATGGTATAATGGGGTAAGGATTATTCTTTCATAAAAAGGTGCAACAGTATGACTTTATCAAGGGTCTGGTGACGTTAAATCTGTACGATTAAGTGAACTTTCTTCACAAACCAGAAGTATATTTTGATAGTGTACAATAAGTTGTGTAAACACAAACTGAACTTATCGATCCTAGTCAACTATAAACAATCTAATCACCCATAATGAACCTCTATTGGATATGAATGGAATATTCACTAAAAAATTAAACAAAACTTTTGACCAAAAATTGACCAATCCTATTCAAAATGTTATTAGAATAGGATTCTTAAGCATATTTTATATTCCGGCAGGGGGCATTTTGGGAAGCGTAAAGAAGCGTAAAGAATATTCAAAGTGTTTGTTTATGGGCAATCATCACAAGTTAGCTTTTTAAAATAGGTTAGTATTTTTGGAATCTTTGACCAAAGTGTGACCAAAATTTGACCAAAAGTCAATGAATATAGAATAAAGTAGATCAGGAAGCTGGTCTATTTTATTTTGTAGTTATTGAGAAAAAAAGTGGTTTGTTTTAATTTGACAATTATACACATAATGCGTATAATAGTAAGTGTAAGGAGGTAACAATAATATATGCCACTTACAGGTAAAGAAATGGTGAAACTAGCTCTTGAGAATGGATGGGTTGAAGTTCGTCAAAGAGGAAGTCATCATCATTTTAAGAAAGAGGGTTTTTCTTATCTTGTCACGATTCCAGTTCATGGAAATGAAGATTTGGGAAAGGGATTGGAGAGAAAGATTCTCAAAGATTTAGGATTGTAATTTTTACTTTCCTAAGTCTTTTTACATCAGAGGTAGTAGAATGTTGGAGGTAGTAGAATGTTAAAAACGTATCCAGCTATTTTTCATAAAGAAGGAACAGGATATTGGGTAGAATTTCCAGAATTTGGTGGTGGTACAGAAGGAAAAAATATCGAAGAAGCGATGAAAAATGCTCGAGAAATGCTTGAAAATGTTTTAGCTTCTTATATCGATGAAGGGATGGCGTTGCCTACTCCAAGTGATATTTTAAAGATTGAAGTTTCAGATGGTTTTGTATCAATGATTCAAGTTGATCCTGCGCCTTTTGTGAGAAGTAACAAGGCGATTAGAAAGAACGTGACCGTTCCTGAATGGCTAGTTCGTCTTGCTGATCGAGAAAAGATTAACTATTCAGAAGTTTTGGCACAAGCATTAGAGCAGAAGTTGCAAGTTTAAATTTAAAGACTGTATTTATTAGGGAATAAGTTTGATATGTATTGGTAAAAGTGATACAATAGATATACAAGAAGAAAAGGAGAAATGCTATGTCACAAATTGCTGTAAGAGTAGATGATGAATTGAAAAAAGAAGCGACTGCAATTTTTAATGAGTTGGGGTTGGATATGTCAACTGCTGTGAAGTTATTTTTGAAGCAAAGTGTGTTGACAAGAAGTATTCCTTTTGATGTTAAACTTGATTCTGAGTAAGATGAAATAAGAGTATGGCTGTATATGATATAAAGGGGTTTAGTTATGGTTTATACAATAGATCAGATAAAGGAAAAAATTGTTCCTGTTGCTAAACAATATGATTTATCTAAAATTTATCTATTTGGCTCTTATGCTAGGGGTGAAGCTGATGGAAAAAGTGATATTGATATTGCTTTGGAGTTAGAGGATGATTCGATATATTTTGATGTATATGGTAGGCTTTTAACTATTTTTGATGGTAATATAGATATTCTATTGGTTAGTGATTTACTTTCTCCTAAAACGAATATTGGGAAGTTAGTTAAGAAAAATTTTTTGAATGATAGAGAGGTTATTTATGAGAAGTCAATCTCTTGAAACTGCTATAGCCTATTTGAAGGATATGGTTTTATATCTTGATAAGGCTGTTGCTGTTTTGGATAAAGCAAGAAGATATAATTTACCTTTAGATGATGATATGGTAGTTGATTCTATCGCTATGAATTTAGGACAAGTAGGAGAACAGTTATCCTTAGGAAAATTATCAGAGGAAGTAAAACAGAAGTATTCTGATAGGATAAATTGGATTCAGATAAAAGGTTTTAGAAATTTTATTTATCATAACTATTCAAATTTGAATTTTAAAATTGTAGAGGGGATATTGAAGGAATCTGTTCCCAAAACTAAAGAATCTTTATATTCGATTATACGAGAATTGGAAAAAGAATTATAAGATTTTGAAATTATTGCTGGCTAGTTAAGGAGATAGGATATGGAAATTAAAGAAATAAGTTATCAGAATAGAGTTCCCAAAAACATGATTTCAAAATTTAATTATTTTGTGAGAGATTTTCTGAAGGAGTATTCGGATCAGTTAGATGAAATGGAAGTTGGTACAAGTATTACGGTTAAGAAAGAATATGAAGGAGATTTAGAAGTCTATTTTGTAAAATTTAGATTTTTTAGAAAAGGTGGGGGATTCTTTACAGGTTATTTAGATAATGAATTGGCGATAACTTGTAATGGTGAATTTTGGGGAGATGTTATTTTAGAGTAAAAAAACGAAGGAAAATCACATATTCCTGGTTATTTAATTCGTTTTTTAGGTTAAAATGGGCAATTAGGTATTTGAAATTTGTTCGGAAATAGAAAAATAACACTATCATTAGATAATGTTATTTTTTTGTTTTCATTATAAAAATTTGTAGCTATTTCTTTAACGTAGTTTTCATAACTGGCTGGAATTTCAGCATTTTTAAGGTAGTCTTGATAGTTGAAGTGTTCATCTATTGGATATTCACTATTCACTAAACTCATAAAATCAAGGATTCGTCCTTTTTCACTGTTGTTTTCAATGTGACTTTTAAAAGTATCAATTTGAGAAAGTGAATTGTTGCAATCATCATTGATTAAATGGTGTTTTTCATGAAGAAGTACATTTATTTTTTCAATATCGCTTGTGTCGGAACGAAGAAAAATAAAGTGTTGGTTATTTACAAGAATATATTTTCCTTTAGAGTTTAAGTTTTTAAGAGTGATCACTTTACAATTTAATTGTTCTATCTCTTTTATAACTTTATTTAGGTTCATACTTATTTTTTGTTTGCAAAATAGTCTTTTAGGAAGTCTTTGATGATTTCTCTATCGTTATCTGTGATTGGTGTACCATCATAAGCGACTGATATACTAGTTTCCTTACTAGTTTTTCTTTTTTTGAGATTAGAAACAGTAGCCGAGGAAACTACAGCCTCTATCTAAATAGTAGATGTAGCTCTCGAATTTTTAATAAATCTTGAATATCTTTTCTCATCCTATTTGTCCTTTTTATTTTTTAGATAAATATATACATTGATTGCAATTATAAAAATAGCTATTGCACTAACCATTGTTTTTCCTCTTTTCATTTGATAAAATAGAGGTATGAGTGGCTTTTCACCCCTACCTCTTAGCGTTTACCTTTTCTTTTGCGGGACTCGGGTTTACGCTTTTTGTTTTGCCTTGCTACCGTATGACGGTCACTAGACTTACAACAGCAGTTACTGCTTCAGGAATATTATCTATTACCTTTCCAAGCTAGGGAATACAGTCTTTTGTTTAAGTTTCTTATCTTGATTATATCGTATCATGGCCTACAAAGGAAGTCAAAAGTTTTGATGAAGGTTTTTGAAATATTTTTGGACTAAATGTATCTTCAAAAATATTTTTATATATTTATTTTTTGTACGGAATGATTTATGTTAAGAGATTTATTTATCACAACGATAGAGAAAAATGTTCCGTTTAATTGTAGATAATGATTTGATTTTTTAGGAAGTAAAGGGTAAAATTTAATTAATATGATAATTAGTTAGGAGTTTGACTATGAATGGTTTGGTTTTAGGATTGGATATTGGTATCGCTTCAGTAGGTGTAGGTATTCTAAACAAAGATACTGGTGAGATTATCCATACGAGTTCTCGTATTTTCCCAGCTGCAACTGCTGATAATAATGTTGAAAGAAGAAACAGTAGACAAGGTAGACGATTAAATCGTAGGAAAAAACACCGTGTTGTTCGCTTTCAGGATCTATTTGATGACTATGGTTTGTTAACTGATTTTCCTAAGGTACCCATTAATCTTAATCCATATCGGCTTCGAGTACATGGATTGAATCAGCAACTAACGAATGAGGAGCTGTTCATAGCTTTAAAGAACATTGTTAAGAGACGTGGGATTAGCTATTTAGATGATGCTTCTGAGGATGGTGGTGCAGTATCGTCTGATTACGGTAAGGCAGTTGAGGAAAATAGAAAATTACTTGCTGAACAAACACCTGGTCAAATCCAATTAGAGCGTTTTGAAAAATATGGTCAAGTAAGGGGAGATTTTACTGTTGAAGAAAAAGGCGATAAGCACCGATTAATTAACGTTTTTTCAACATCTGCTTATAGAAAAGAAGCTGAACGAATTCTTAGAAAACAGCAAGAATTTAATAATCAGATCACGGATAAGTTTATAGAAGATTATTTAAAAATCCTTACAGATAAAAGAAAATACTATCATGGGCCAGGTAATGAAAAATCTCGGACGGATTATGGACGTTTCAGAACAGACGGTACTACCTTAGATAATATTTTTGGTATTTTAATTGGTAAATGTACATTTTATCCGAATGAATACAGGGCTTCAAAAGCTTCCTATACTGCTCAAGAGTTTAATTTGCTAAATGATTTAAATAATTTAACAGTTTCTACAGAGACCAAGAAACTGAGTGAGGAACAAAAGAAAACAATCGTTGAATATGCGAAGTCGGCGAAAACATTGGGGGCTTCAACCTTATTGAAATACATTGCTAAAATGATTGATGCTTCAGTAGATCAGATACGTGGTTATCGAGTTGATGTAAACAATAAACCTGAAATGCACACTTTTGAAGTCTATCGAAAAATGCAGTCGCTAGAAACAATTCCAGTTGGAGAATTTTCTAGAGAAGTTCTAGATGAGCTTGCTCATATTTTAACTCTAAATACTGAACGAGAAGGTATAGAAGAAGCGATTAATACAAAGTTAATGGATGTATTTAATCAAGACCAAATACTTGAATTGGTTCAATTTAGAAAAAATAATAGTAGTCTATTTAGTAAGGGATGGCATAATTTTTCTCTTAAACTCATGATGGAATTGATACCAGAACTCTATGAAACTTCAGAAGAGCAGATGGCAATTTTAACACGATTGGGTAAACAAAAATTTAAAGAAACATCAAAAAGAACTAAGTATATTGATGAACAAGAAGTAACAGAAGAAATCTATAATCCTGTGGTAGCAAAATCTGTCAGACAGGGCATAAAGATAATCAACGAAGCAACTAAAAAATATGGTATCTTTGATGATGTTGTTATCGAAATGGCGCGAGAAAATAACGAAGAAGATGCTAAGAAAGATTATATAAAACGTCAAAAGGCAAACCATGATGAGAAAAATGCTGCTATGGAAAAGGCTGCATTCCAATACAATGGAAAAAAAGAGTTACCAGATAGTATTTTTCATGGGCATAAGGAATTGGCTACTAAGATTCGTTTATGGCACCAGCAGGGAGAGAAGTGTCTCTATACTGGGAAGAATATTCCAATTTCAGATTTAATTCATAATCAGTACAAGTACGAAATTGATCATATTTTACCTCTATCTTTATCGTTTGATGATAGTCTATCTAATAAAGTATTGGTTCTAGCTACAGCAAACCAGGAGAAGGGGCAGCGAACACCGTTTCAGGCATTAGACAGTATGGCTGATGCTTGGTCATATCGTGAGTTTAAATCATATGTAAAAGATTCTAAATTATTAGGTAATAAAAAGAAAGATTACCTTTTAACGGAAGAAGACATTAGTAAAATTGAAGTGAAGCAGAAGTTTATTGAACGGAATTTAGTTGATACTCGATATTCTTCTCGAGTTGTTCTAAACGCTCTACAAGATTTTTATAAAGCACATAAATTCGATACAACTATTTCGGTAGTACGTGGGCAATTTACTTCTCAGCTAAGAAGAAAGTGGGGACTTGAAAAATCTCGTGAAACATATCATCATCATGCTGTGGATGCCTTAATTATTGCTGCTTCGAGTCAATTAAGATTATGGAAAAAACAGAATAATCCTCTGATTTCTTATAAAGAAGGACAGTTTGTTGATTCAGAGACTGGAGAAATTATTTCATTAAGTGATGATGAATACAAAGAGTTAGTGTTTAAAGCTCCTTATGATTATTTTGTTGATATATTGCGTAGCAAGAAGTTTGAGGATAGTATACTATTTTCTTATCAAGTAGATTCAAAATTCAATCGAAAAATTTCAGACGCTACTATTTACGAAACAAGAAAAGCAAAATTGGATAAAGATAAATCTGAAGAAACATATGTGTTAGGTAAGATTAAAGATATTTATAGCCAAGCGGGGTATGATACTTTTATTAAAATTTACAATAAAGATAAGAGTAAGTTCTTAATGTATCACAAAGATCCTCAGACGTTTGAAAAGGTAATTGAAGAGATTCTAAGAACTTATCCTTCAAAAGAATTTAACGAGAAGAATAAAGAAGTTCCTTGTAATCCATTTGAGAAATATAGACAAGAAAATGGACGAATCCGGAAATATAGCAGAAAAGGTAATGGTCCAGAAATTAAAAGTCTTAAATACTATGATAAAAATATTCCAGAATCATTTATTAACATAACTCCTTCTAATAGTAAAAATAAAGTAATCCTACGTCAATTAAATCCTTGGAGAACAGATGTCTATTTTAATCATCAGACGGAGAAGTATGAGTTGCTTGGATTAAAATATGCAGATTTACAATTTGAAAAGAAGACCGGGACTTATTCTATAACTATTAATAAATATAATGAGATTAAAGAAAAAGAAGGAGTGGGCAAGGAGTCAGAATTCAAATTTACCTTATATAAAAATGACTTACTTTTGATTAAGGACACCAAAAATAATGAAGAACAGATTTTTAGGTTTTTATCTAGAACAATGCCTAATCAAAATCACTATGTCGAATTAAAGCCTTACGATAAAGGTAATTTTGAAGGTAAAGAAAAAATCAAAGTGTTTAAAATGACCTCTAATGGTCGTTGTATAAAAGGATTAGGAAAGAAATATCTCTCTATCTACAAAGTTAAAACTGATATTTTAGGTAATAAACATTTTATCAAAAAAGAGGGTGACGAACCAAAACTCAAATTTTAAAAAATATTTTAAAAAAGAGTTGCAAAGGCTTTTACAATGTATTATAATAGTGATTGTAAGGGACGCCTTGCACAGTTACTTAAATCTTGCAGAAGCTACAAAGATAAGGCTTCATGCCGAATTCAACACCCTGTCATTTATGGCTGGGTGTTTTCGTTTCGTGAAGGAGGAAAATACGATGACTTGGAGAATTGTGCATGTCTGTCAGAGTGAAAAAATGCAATTGAAGTTGGATAACCTTTTAATAAAGAAAATGGGTCAAGACTATGTTATCCCACTGAGTGATATTTCGATAATTGTAGCAGAAGGAGGGGAGACTGTTGTAACTTTAAGATTATTAAGTGCTTTAAGTAAGTATAATATTGCCTTGATTGTCTGTGATAATGAGCATTTGCCTACAGGAATTTACCATTCTCAAAATGGCCATTTTAGAGCCTATAAAAAATTACAGGAGCAATTATTGTGGACGCAGGAGCAAAAAGATAAATTATGGCAAATAGTAACCTATTTTAAAATAAACAATCAGCAAGATGTTCTTGCAATGTTTGAGAAAAATATTGATTGTATCCAATTATTAGCAGATTATAAAGATCATATTGAGTTTGGAGATAAAACCAATCGTGAAGGCCATGCTGCAAAAGTTTATTTCAATGAATTATTTGGAAAGAAATTCGTACGTCTTACACAACAGGAAACGGATGTTATCAATGCTGGACTAAATTATGGTTATGCAATCATGAGAGCGCAGATGGCACGTATTATTTCTGGGTATGGGTTAAATCCCTTAATAGGAATTTTTCATAAGAATGAATATAATCAATTTAACTTGGTTGATGATCTAATGGAACCTTTTCGGCAGATTATCGATGTTTGGGTCTATCAAAATTTACTAGATAAAGAGTATTTAAAATATGAATTTCGTCTTGCGTTGACGGATACACTAAATGCGAAGATTCGTTACGGTAAAGAAACGTGTTCTGTAACAGTAGCAATGGATAAGTATGTCAAAGGTTTTCTAAAATGTATCTCTGATAAGGACACTAGCAAATTTTACTGTCCGGTGGTTTCGAGTGTAGAATGGAGTTAAGGAAATGAGGTATGAGGCATTGAGATTATTGTGTTTTTTTGATCTACCGATGGAAACAAATCAAGAAAAAAGAGTCTATCGTAATTTTCGGAAAGATTTAATTGCCAATGGTTTTGAAATGTTACAGTTTTCTGTTTATTATAGAACCTGTCCTAATCGAAGTTTTGCTAGTAAATTCTATAAAAAATTAAGTCAGAGTAATTTACCAAGCGGGAATGTCCGTTTGCTAGCTGTGACTGAAAAACAATTTTCTGAAATGGTTTTAATCATTGGTGGAAAAACAAAGCAAGAAGAAGTAGTCAGCGATAATAAGTTGGTAGTTATATGAAAATGAACATTAGTCATCCGTATAAGGATAATATTTCATTAAGTTTTGATCAATTTACTCAAATTGTAGGTCAAGATCAGCAATTAAAATACTATATTTGGCAGATACTATTGTGGTATTTTGGAGGAAAAAAATATAGTGAGGAAGATTTAGTTCTATTTGAACAAAATGAGCCTAAAATACTAATAGACGATACAATGGTTTCCCGGTCAGAATTTAGTGTAATTCAAGTGTCCAATATCAATGATTTAATTGAACAAATGGAATATAAAAAAGGAACAGTAGCCTATGATTATATAAAGAAAAAGATTAATTCTATAGAGATAATGGAGCAAATTGAAAAGATCAATGACAATCTAGATAGGATTTCACTTTTATTGAATCAGAAGTTGAATCTTCAAATAGATGATATTATCTATCATACTGAAGCAAAATATTTTAATACGAATCAATTAATTCAAAAAAATTTTTTACCATACTTTGGAACAAATGATAAAAATATATCCTTTGAATTTGTAGACAATAAGACAAAGTTTTTATTATTTCTTTCCATGTTAGAAGTCATGGCGACGAACAGTTCTGAAAAGTTTTTACTTGTATTACGAAATTTGGATGATTTTTTATCCTATAATGATTTTGTTGAATGTTGCGAGAAAATGGAGTTTCTTACTAATCATAGTAACTCATTATATATTGTGTTGTTTCCTTCAAATGAAGGTTATCTTCATGTCACGAAAGAAGTTTTAGAGGAAATCAATATTGTTTCCGATTATGTTGATCATTTTTATTCTCTAGAATTTATGTATGATCGCTTTACCAATCAGTATCCAATAAATCAAATACCTGATGAACAAGAATTTTTAACTTCTTTAAGAAAAATTGGATCCTATTTATTTAGCTCGGACATTCTCCACATGAGTTTATCTGTAGAAGATCAAGTAGCATTAAAAATTTTGAATAATTTGTATCAGTACAAAATGAAAACAAAATTCTGTATTGAATCAATCAATCCAATGTTATTGAAATATTTGGAAGAATAGTATTGACGAGTGAGATTTAAGGATTTATAATATTTTTGAGGGAACAAAAATCAAAATTGACGAATTTGAGGTTTTTGTACTCTCAAGATTTAAGTAACTGTACAACCTTTGCCTATCGGTATACCTAAGAGATACAAGTTTTTGTACTCTCAAGATTTAAGTAACTGTACAACCTTGCCGTTATCATCGTAGAATTTCAGAAGTTTTTGTACTCTCAAGATTTAAGTAACTGTACAACTGCTACGGCGGAAGGTATTGCTGGAATCATGTTTTTGTACTCTCAAGATTTAAGTAACTGTACAACCGACCACATTTTAGGTCACGCAAAGTTCTGGTTTTTGTACTCTCAAGATTTAAGTAACTGTACAACCTTTACACACCCGACACAGAGAAAGATCCAGGTTTTTGTACTCTCAAGATTTAAGTAACTGTACAACTTGTGTCTCCGTTCTTATCCTGCGACAAGTGTTTTTGTACTCTCAAGATTTAAGTAACTGTACAACCCTTGAACCGTGCAAGTGGTATCTTCCAACAGTTTTTGTACTCTCAAGATTTAAGTAACTGTACAACACCAACGGCAACACAACCTATATACAGTACGTTTTTGTACTCTCAAGATTTAAGTAACTGTACAACAGTACGACTGGAAAGAGAACAAGACTAACAGTTTTTGTACTCTCAAGATTTAAGTAACTGTACAACCGTACGGTTGCTTTTGGTTGTGTATGTTGTGTTTTTGTACTCTCAAGATTTAAGTAACTGTACAACTCAAGAGCGGTAAAGGTTGGTATTTCATGAGTTTTTGTACTCTCAAGATTTAAGTAACTGTACAACTCTGAGCAAATTCAATTTCAAACTTATATGTTTTTGTACTCTCAAGATTTAAGTAACTGTACAACCTCCTTTACATACTCTTCAAATGTTGCGCGGTTTTTGTACTCTCAAGATTTAAGTAACTGTACAACTTACTTACAACTATATTATACAGTATTACCGTTTTTGTACTCTCAAGATTTAAGTAACTGTACAACGGCCACGTCCATAAAGGAGGACTGAACAATGTTTTTGTACTCTCAAGATTTAAGTAACTGTACAACCTTGAACACTTAAAGTTTAACAAAAAGGACGTTTTTGTACTCTCAAGATTTAAGTAACTGTACAACTATTAGAACTGATTTCTCGTAGCTATGTAGGTTTTTGTACTCTCAAGATTTAAGTAACTGTACAACAAGTCACGAGTTGGGACAAGCGTAGGAAATGTTTTTGTACTCTCAAGATTTAAGTAACTGTACAACCTTGCAGATTGCAAACACCACACCGCAAGAGTTTTTGTACTCTCAAGATTTAAGTAACTGTACAACCTAAATCTGGAAAAGGTTGGTATTTCATGAGTTTTTGTACTCTCAAGATTTAAGTAACTGTACAACCTAGCCTCGGTAATATCTTCAAGCTCCCCTAGTTTTTGTACTCTCAAGATTTAAGTAACTGTACAACTCCAAACCAATTTCCCTGTTGTAAAAGTGCGTTTTTGTACTCTCAAGATTTAAGTAACTGTACAACCGCTAACACCGACTACGGTTATATGACTAAGTTTTTGTACTCTCAAGATTTAAGTAACTGTACAACAGAAAGCTACAACCGTGTCAAAATCCAAGAGTTTTTGTACTCTCAAGATTTAAGCTCAAGATTTAAGTAACTGTACAACTGGAACTAAGCGAGTCTACTACAAGGGTGGGTTTTTGTACTCTCAAGATTTAAGTAACTGTACAACGCAAAGGCTTGAAAGGTGCTATTTTGGAGAGTTTTTGTACTCTCAAGATTTAAGTAACTGTACAACCTTCTACTTTTACTTTAGTTGATTCAGAAGAGTTTTTGTACTCTCAAGATTTAAGTAACTGTACAACTCATGCATGTACTCCGTGTACTCATCCTTCGTTTTTGTACTCTCAAGATTTAAGTAACTGTATATTTAGATAATATTAGCAATTGTCTAACTTATATAAAAAACCGCTCAGCCGAGCGGTTTTTATCTATTTCTCTTTTACAGCACCCATGTACGGATGGCATGGGCAACGCCAGATTCGTCATTTGTTTTGGTGATGTATTTGGCGATTTTTTTAAGTTCTGGATTTCCATTTTCCATAACAACGGGGTTTCCAACGACTTCTAGCATAGCGCGGTCATTTTCTTCGTCACCGATCGCCATGGTTTCATCTTTGGTCAATCCGAGTTTTTCAGCTAGGTGAGTGATGGCTGAACCTTTGTCCACATTCTTTTTAAGGAGTTCGAGGTAGAAAGGAGCAGATTTGTTGATGGAGTAGCGTTCGTAAAATTCCGCTGGTATCTTTTCGATAGCAGCATCGAGGATTTCTGGTTCATCGATGAACATACATTTGACAATTTCCTTGTCAGCCATTTCTTCAGGGGTGCGGTAGAAGATGGGCATGCTGACGAGGGTTGATTCGTGCACTGTATATTTTCCGATATTGCGATTGGCAGTATAGATACCGTCCTTTGTAATAGCGTGCATGTGGACACCGAGCTTGCGACTGAGAAATTCCATATCGAGATAATCCTCATAAGTCAAGGATTCGCTGATAATCTCATGCCCTGTAGCAGTTTCTTGGATAAGGGCACCGTTGAAGGTCACAACATAGTCACCTTCATCTCTCAACTGCAGGTCGTCCAGAAGTTTGGCAACACCTGCGATAGGACGGCCAGTTGCAATGACGACTTTGACACCAGCTTTTTTGGCATCTTGGATGGCAGAAAAGACTTCAGGAGTGATTTCCTTTTGGCTGTTGACTAGGGTTCCGTCGATATCGACGGCAATTAGTTTAATACTCATAAAATTCCTCTTCTAGTTTTTATTTTGGGTAAAATGATCGTTCTCAATCAAGTGTAAAAATTGCTGGGTAATACTTGCAAAGATGCTGTTTTGGTCTAACATTTCTTTTGGAAAATAGAAACGATTATCTCCATGGCGACTGCCAGCAAGGGATTGGACGATAGGAGACAAGCTAGAGAGTTCGGCCAGTTCTCCATTTTTTTGTAAAATCTCAATCTGTGTCCGTGGGTTTTCAGATTCGGGACGATAGATGTCATAAGGGAGGTCAAAGTTCTTATGAATAGCAGTGTAGTAGTCGGGATCAAAGCCGATGTCCTCAACCAATTTTCTCATGCTAGCTAGTTGCTCTTGGTCCTCTTGTGAAAAGGTAATGGATTTAAAGACCTTACGGTTGACAAAGCGTTGCGACAAATCTGCGAGAATCTTGTCAGGACTGGTCATCCAAAGCTGGAAGTAGGTGTTCATCACACCATCATCCAGAGCCAGATAGTTAGTCAAGGTCACATTTTTTTCAAAGAAAGGCAGGAGATGTGGAGAAGTTCGTGCAAAAAAGTCCTTGTCCTCAGGATAGAGTTCCTTAGCACGTTTGAGAAGATTCTGTAGGAGAACTTCCATAGCGCGTGTTGCTGGGTGGAAATAAACCTGCATGTACATCTGGTAACGACTGAGGACGTAGTCTTCGATGGCATGCATGCCATTGTGCTGAAAGGCAATACCGTTTGCGACAGGACGAATGACTCGGAGGATCCGAGTCAGGTCAAATTCCCCATAGGATGCTCCTGTAAAATAGGAGTCGCGCAAGAGATAGTCCATGCGGTCTGCATCAATCTGACTAGAAATGAGTTGCACGACCTGCTTGTTAGGATAGGTATGGTCGATGACGCTGGCTACCTTTTCTGGAAAATCTGGTGCCACTTGTAGCAGGACTTGGTGAATCTCCGTCTCAGGACTTTGGATAATCTCCTGAGTAATGGCTTCGTGGTCTGTATCAAAGAGATGTTCAAAAGTATGGGAGTAGGCACCATGTCCAAGGTCATGTAGGAGAGCAGCGGTCATGGTCAAGAGAGACTCGGAAGGATTCCATTCCTCAGGATATTTTTCTTCAAAAATCTCTGTGATGCGTCGTGCAATTTCATAGACTCCTAGACAGTGAGAGAAGCGACTATGTTCTCCACCGTGGAAGGTATAACTGGAAGTTCCCAGTTGTTTGATACGACGCAAACGCTGAAATTCTTTTGTATTAATCAAGTCATAGATGATTTGATTATTGACATGGATGTAGTTGTGAACTGGGTCACGGAATACTTTTTCGTTCATATGACCATTATAGCAAAAAGCTAGAGTTTTTGGTAAAATAGTAGGACAAGAGAGAAGAAAGAGGACTTGATGTGAAGATTCGGATGCGAAATACGATTCAGTTTGATGAGCAGTTGGAAGTGATTGATCAGCTTTATGATGTGGAAGTGCATGAAAAGGGAGATTATAGCTACCTGCTTTTCTATAATGAGGAAAAGGAAAAAGTAGTGATTAAATTTCATGGTCAAGAGTTGGTGATGAGCCGATTTTCCAATCCCAAGACCATTATGCGCTTTTTAAAGGATAGTGATAGTTTAGCCTATATTCCTACACCTATGGGCATGCAGGAGTTTATCATCCAAACGAGCCATTATCAAGTTGATGGGCAAAAGATTGAACTAGATTATCAACTACAAAATCAAGAGGGACATCCCTTTGCCAGCTATAATTTAGAAATTAGCTGGGGATAAGAAAAAGGTTGGCGAGAGCCAACCTTATTTGATATAGAGTTCTTGATTTTTTAGGACAATTTCACGGACACTTGCAAACTTTTTAAGTTTTTTGATTTCTTCTGGATGAGTGACGAGAGTGATAACATAGCCGTCTTTGCCCATACGGCCAGTACGTCCAGCACGGTGAGTGTAGGTTTCGATATCTCTTGGGACATCAAAGTTTACGACACATTCTAGGTTATCGATATCAATCCCACGAGCCAGAAGGTCAGTTGCAAGAAGCAGAGTTAGTTGCTTGTCTTTAAACTTTTCTAAGATGACTTTTCTAAATTTGACATTGACATCACTAGCTAGAGAAACAGCCAAGATATCCCGATACTGTAGTTTTTCCTCTGCGCTACCAAGGTCGGACAAGCTGTTAAAGAAAACTAAACCACGGAAATCTTCAACATAAGATAATTTACGGAGCAACTCAACACGGTTACGTTGTTCCACTTGCATGTAGAAATGCTGGATATTGTCCAACTTTTGGTCAGAGAGGTCGATGGTGTGCATGTTAGGTGCAATCTTTTCTTGGTCAAACTTGGTCGTCGCACTCATGTATACGAGTTGGTGGTCACGCGGTGCGTAGTGAGTGATTTTCTCGACAAAGTGAATCTGAGAATCATCTAGCAATTGGTCAAATTCATCTAGGATGATGGTTTCCACATTCATCATCTTGATTTTTTTCAATTTAATTAGTTCAAAGATACGGCCAGGAGTTCCAATCAGAATTTCTGGTCCTTTTTTTAGGCGTTCAATCTGGCGTTTCTGACTCGAACCTGATAAGAAGAGTTGGGCAGTTAAGCCGATAGCTTCAGCCCACGTTTTACATACATCAAAAATCTGTCCAGCAAGCTCTGTATTTGGTGCTAGAATCAAGAGTTGTTGGGCCATTTTCTTTTGTAGTCTGAGAAGACTTGGTAGGAGATAAGCTAGGGTCTTACCAGTTCCTGTTGGGCTCACTCCTAGGAGGTTTTCTCCAGAAAGAAGGGGCTCAAATAGTTGAGTTTGAATGGGGGTGAATTCTTGGAAACCGAGTTGGTCACTCAGTTCTTGCCATTCAGTCGGTAGTTTAGTTTTCATTTTCTGCCTCAAATCTAATGCCAGCAGTCTGGCGCATGGTATATAGTAGCTCATGAACTGAACTTGCATCTTCCAGCCAAGTTTGGTAGAGATTCAGATCTGGTTGCTGGATCATGTGTGCAAATGCAGAGACTTCCTCAGTCATCGTATGAGGAGCCTGTTGGATAGGGAGCTGGACTTGATTTCCTTGGTGGTCGGTAAAAATAGCCGAGCTGACATGTTCGATGGTGTTGAGCGTCAGGGTTCCATCTGTCGTATAAATCTCGCAAGGAAGATTGGAAGTGATGTTTTTCCCAGCCTTGATATGAACTTGAAAGTCAGGGTAGAAGAGGATTCCATCTCCATTTAGGTCAATGCTATTGTCAAGCTGTTGATCATGGTAAGTCGCGTCATTAGATTTTCCAAAGAGACGAACGGCAATGTAGAGAGGATAAATCCCCAAATCCATAAGAGCTCCACCAGCAAAACGGTCTGAAAAGACATTTGGTGTTTGTCCAGCCAACAAGTCCGGCATCTTGGAAGAATACTTGGCATAGTTGAGATCTGCTCCCAACACATGCTTGTCTGCTAAAAAGTTTTTGATAGTAGTGAAAGCTTTCTCGTGATAATTACGAGCTGCTTCAAAGATAAAACAGTGATTTTTCTCAGCTGTATGTCTCAAATCTAGCCATTCTTGTGGCTGAGTGACAGCTGGCTTTTCAAGAATGACATGTTTCCCTGCAGACAATGCAGCTTTTGCCTGAGCAAAATGCAAGGAGTTTGGGCTAGCAATATAGACCACATCAAAGGAGCTCTTGAAGAAGTCTGCTACTTGATCAAAGAGTTGGATATCCTGATAGCGAGAAGCAAAGGTTGCTGCAGTTTCTAGTTTTCTAGAATAGACTGCGACCAGCTTGTATTCTCCACTGGTATGGGCTGCTTCTATGAAGTGGTGGCTGATAGCTCCTGTTCCGATGACACCTAATTTAAGCATAGTTACTCCTTTTCCGATTTCAAATCCTTCTTTCATTATAACATAGATAGACAGGACTATCCAACAGAGGGGAAAAAATTTCAAATAAGCTACTAGGTCTTTTCCAAAGAAAGTGGTACAATAATGAGATGAGTAAATGAAATGGGAGGGAAAATGAGGTTATTACCCATAAGAAAAATATCACGTCAGTCTAAGAGGCTAGCGCTTTTTTTGACTTTTTGTGCAGGATATGTAGACGCCTATACTTTTATTGTGCGAGGGAATACTCTTGTAGCTGGACAAACTGGGAATGTCGTCTTTCTTTCAGTAGAATTAATTCAAAATAATGTTTCAGATGTTAGGGACAAGGTTCTCACCTTGCTAGCTTTTATGATGGGGGTCTTTTTATTAACTGTTTATAAGGAAAAATTGAGAATTGTGAAAAAACCGATTCTGTCACTGATTCCTTTGGCAATCTTATCAATCATTATTGGTTTTGTGCCGCAGACTGTAGATAATATCTATCTAGTACCGCCCTTGGCCTTCTGTATGGGATTGGTGACAACTGCTTTTGGAGAAGTGTCGGGTATTGCCTATAATAACGCTTTTATGACAGGGAATATCAAACGGACCATGCTGGCTTTTGGAGATTATTTCCGAACCAAGCACACACCTTTTTTGCGAGAAGGATTCATCTTTGTTAGCCTGCTTAGTAGTTTTGTCCTTGGCGTTGTCTTTTCAGCCTATTTGACGATTTTCTATCATGAAAAGACCATTCTTGGTGTTCCTATTATGATGAGTATTTTTTACCTCAGTATGCTTTTTGCCAAGTGGCGGAAAAAAGTAAAAGAAAAAGCTTCATTTTAGGTGTTATTACTTGTAAGAAAATAGGAGATATGCTATACTTGAAGAGTTGACTATGCACGTTCCTGTGCAACCGCACGAACATCGTTGCTCGTCGTATAACAAATTTAAACTTCGTCATTGTCGCCTTGCCTAACATAAGTTATGCCTTCGGCTCAATTCCTAGTTTATTCTTTGTTATACTTAGAGCTCTTCTTTTAAGTGGTTCGTCCCACGATGATAGGCGAGTCTTCACAAAAAATTCGGGGAAACCCATAAAAATCATAGGAGGTGCATAATGAGCACATACGCAATTATCAAAACTGGCGGAAAACAAGTTAAAGTTGAAGTTGGTCAAGCAGTTTACGTTGAAAAATTGAACGTTGAAGCTGGTCAAGAAGTTACTTTTAACGAAGTTGTTCTTGTTGGTGGTGAAAACACTGTTGTCGGAACTCCACTTGTTGCTGGAGCTACTGTAGTTGGAACTGTTGAAAAACAAGGAAAACAAAAGAAAGTTGTTACTTACAAGTACAAACCTAAAAAAGGTAGCCACCGTAAACAAGGTCACCGTCAACCATATACAAAAGTTGTCATCAACGCAATCAACGCTTAATTTTAAGGAGAACACATGATACAAGCAGTCTTTGAGAGAGCCGAAGATGGCGAGCTGAGGAGTGCGGAAATTACTGGACACGCCGAGAGTGGCGAATACGGCTTAGATGTCGTGTGTGCATCGGTTTCTACGCTTGCCATTAACTTTATCAATTCTATTGAGAAATTTGCAGGCTATGAACCAATCCTAGAATTAAACGAAGATGAAGGTGGCTATCTGATGGTTGAAATACCAAAAGATCTTCCTTCACACCAGAGAGAAATGACCCAGTTATTCTTTGAATCATTTTTCTTAGGTATGGCAAACTTATCGGAGAACTCTTCTGAGTTCGTCCAAACCAGAGTTATCACAGAAAACTAACACGGAGGAAAACATTATGTTAAAAATGACTCTTAACAACTTGCAACTTTTCGCCCACAAAAAAGGTGGAGGTTCTACATCAAACGGACGTGATTCACAAGCGAAACGTCTTGGAGCTAAAGCAGCTGACGGACAAACAGTAACAGGTGGATCAATCCTTTACCGTCAACGTGGTACACACATCTACCCAGGTGTAAACGTTGGACGTGGTGGAGACGATACTTTGTTCGCTAAAGTTGAAGGCGTAGTACGCTTTGAACGTAAAGGACGCGATAAAAAACAAGTTTCTGTTTACCCAATCGCTAAATAAAAAGGTCCAGTGAACCTTTTTATCCCGAGCCTTGAAATCTAAAGGCGAGGAAGCTAGAAGTAGCATTAAATAAGGCTTTCCGAGTTTTCGGAGAGCCTGTTTTTTCGTTTTGGTACCCATATTATGAAAATTGTATTTGCATCATATTATAAACGGTAAATCAAAAAGATTTGCTATTTTTATTTGTTTGAAATAAAATGAGGACTTAAAAAAGATATCATTCTAATTCTTGTATTAGGATGTTAGGTAATTCATTTAGATTTGAAAGTTTCCTGACTTTTTTCCTTTTTGGAAAACTTCTAAAGTATGGTATAATGAAAAGATAAAGAAGTTGGGGGTAGAAGATGAACATTCAACAATTACGCTATGTTGTGGCTATTGCCAATAGTGGTACTTTCCGTGAAGCTGCTGAAAAGATGTATGTTAGTCAGCCGAGTCTGTCCATTTCTGTTCGTGATTTGGAAAAAGAGTTGGGCTTTAAGATTTTCCGTCGGACCAGCTCAGGGACTTTCTTGACCCGTCGTGGTATGGAATTCTATGAAAAAGCGCAAGAATTGGTTAAAGGATTTGATATTTTTCAAAATCAGTATGCCAATCCTGAGGAAGAAAAGGATGAATTTTCCATTGCCAGTCAGCACTATGACTTCTTACCACCAACTATTACTGCCTTTTCAGAGCGCTATCCTGATTATAAGAACTTCCGTATTTTTGAATCGACTACTGTCCAAATTTTAGATGAAGTGGCCCAAGGTCACAGTGAGATTGGGATTATCTACCTCAACAATCAAAATAAAAAAGGGATCATGCAACGAGTTGAAAAGTTAGGCCTTGAGGTCATTGAATTGATTCCCTTCCATACCCATATTTATCTTCGTGAGGGGCATCCTTTGGCTCAGAAAGAGGAATTGGTCATGGAGGATTTAGCGGATCTACCAACGGTTCGTTTCACTCAAGAGAAAGATGAGTACCTCTATTATTCAGAGAACTTTGTCGATACCAGTGCTAGTTCACAGATGTTTAATGTGACAGACCGTGCTACCTTGAATGGTATTTTGGAGCGGACGGACGCCTATGCGACAGGTTCTGGATTTTTAGATAGTGACAGTGTTAATGGTATTACAGTTATTCGTCTCAAGGATAATTTGGATAATCGCATGGTCTATGTTAAACGTGAGGAAGTGGAGCTTAGTCAGGCTGGAACTCTTTTCGTAGAAGTCATGCAAGAATATTTTGATCAGAAGAGGAAATCATGAAAAAAAGAGGAATAGTGGCAGTCATTGTACTGCTTTTGATTGCGCTGGATCAGTTGGTCAAATCCTATATCGTACAGCAGATTCCACTGGGTGAAGTGCGCTCTTGGATTCCCAATTTCGTTAGCTTGACCTACCTGCAAAATAGAGGGGCTGCCTTTTCAATGCTACAAGACCAGCAGTGGTTATTTGCTATCATTACGCTGGTCGTTATGGTAGGTGCCATTTGGTATCTACATAAGCACATGGAGGACTCACTCTGGATGGTCTTGGGCTTGACTTTGATAATCGCAGGTGGTCTTGGAAACTTTATTGACAGGATCAGTCAGGGCTTTGTTGTGGATATGTTCCACCTTGACTTTATCAATTTTGCAATTTTCAATGTGGCAGATAGCTATCTGACTGTTGGAGTGATTATTTTATTGATTGCAATGTTAAAAGAGGAAATAAATGGAAATTAAAATTGAAACTGGTTGTCTGCGTTTAGATAAGGCTTTGTCGGATTTGACAGAATTATCACGCAGTCTCGCGAATGAACAAATCAAATCAGGCCAGGTCTTGGTCAATGGCCAAGTCAAGAAAGCTAAATACACAGTTCAAGAGGGTGATATCGTCACTTACCATGTGCCAGAACCAGAGGTTTTAGAGTATGTAGCTGAAAATCTTCCGATAGAAATCATCTACCAAGATGAGGATGTGGCCGTCGTAAACAAACCTCAGGGAATGGTTGTGCATCCGAGTGCTGGTCATACCAGTGGAACCCTGGTAAATGCTCTCATGTATCATATTAAGGACTTGTCGGGTATCAATGGAGTTCTGCGTCCAGGAATTGTTCACCGAATTGATAAGGATACGTCAGGTCTTCTCATGATTGCTAAAAACGATGAGGCGCATCTAGCACTTGCCCAAGAACTCAAGGATAAAAAGTCTCTCCGCAAATATTGGGCCATTGTTCATGGAAATCTGCCTAATGATCGCGGTGTGATTGAAGCGCCGATTGGCCGTAGTGAAAAAGACCGTAAGAAACAAGCTGTAACTGCTAAAGGGAAGCCTGCCGTGACTCGTTTCCATGTCTTGGAACGCTTTGGCGATTATAGCTTGGTAGAGTTGCAGCTGGAGACAGGGCGTACCCATCAAATCCGTGTTCACATGGCTTATATCGGCCATCCAGTCGCTGGGGATGAAGTCTATGGTCCACGTAAGACTTTGAAAGGGCATGGACAATTTCTTCATGCCAAGACTCTAGGTTTTACTCATCCGAGAACAGGTGAGACCTTGGAATTTACAGCAGATATCCCAGAGATTTTTAAGGAAACATTGGAGAGATTGAGAAAGAATTAGATTTGATAAAAGGTTGAGATAACTTGTCTCGACCTTTTTCCTATCAACTCTTTTCTATTTTCTGTCATTCATGTTATAATGGATAAATACGAAGAATCGGAGTGAGACTATGAAATACAAACGGATTGTCTTTAAGGTGGGAACTTCTTCTCTAACGAATGAGGATGGAAGTTTATCACGTAGTAAGGTAAAGGCTATTACCCAGCAGTTGGCTATGTTGCACGAGGCTGGTCATGAGTTGATTTTGGTATCGTCAGGTGCCATTGCGGCTGGTTTTGGAGCCTTAGGATTTAAAAAGCGTCCGACTAAGATTGCTGATAAACAGGCTTCAGCAGCGGTAGGGCAAGGCCTTTTGTTGGAAGAATATACCACTAATCTTCTCTTGCGCCAAATCGTTTCTGCTCAAATATTGCTGACCCAGGACGACTTTGTGGATAAGCGCCGTTATAAAAATGCCCATCAAGCTTTGTCGGTTCTACTTAGCCGTGGTGCGATTCCTGTCATCAACGAGAATGATAGTGTCGTCATTGATGAACTCAAGGTTGGGGACAATGACACTTTAAGTGCCCAGGTAGCGGCCATGGTCCAAGCTGACCTTTTGGTCCTCTTGACAGATGTAGACGGTCTTTATACTGGAAATCCTAATTCAGACCCAAGAGCCAAACGCTTGGAGAAAATTGAGACCATCAATCGTGAGATTATTAATATGGCTGGTGGAGCAGGTTCGTCTAATGGGACAGGTGGTATGTTGACTAAGATCAAAGCAGCTACCATTGCGACGGAATCAGGAGTTCCTGTTTATATCTGTTCATCATTGAAGTCAGATGCCATGATTGAGGCAGCGGAGAAGACCAAGGATGGTTCCTACTTTGTTGCTCAAGAAAAGGGACTTCGTACCCAGAAACAATGGCTGGCTTTTTATGCTCAGAGTCAAGGTTCTATTTGGGTTGATAAAGGGGCTGCTGAAGCTCTCTCTCAACACGGAAAGAGTCTTCTCTTATCTGGTGTTGTTGACGCAGAAGGCGCCTTTTCTTACGGTGATATCGTGACAGTATTTGACAAGGAGAGTGGAAAATCACTTGGAAAAGGACGCGTGCAATTTGGGGCATCTGCTTTGGAGGATATGTTGCGTTCTCAAAAAGCCAAGGGTGTCCTGATTCACCGTGATGACTGGATTTCCATTACTCCTGAAATCCAACTACTCTTTACAGAATTTTAGAGGTGAACTATGGTAAGTACACAAGAACAATTTGAACAGGTACAGGCTGTTAAAAAATCGATCAATACAGCGAGTGAAGAAGTGAAAAACCAAGCTTTGCTAGCCATGGCTGATTACTTATTAGCAGCTACTGAGGAAATTTTAGCAGCCAATGCCATTGATATGGAAGCTGCTAAGGGTAAAATCTCAGATGTGATGCTGGATCGTCTTTATTTGGATGCAGGGCGTATAGAAGCGATGGCAAGTGGGATTCGTGAAGTGGTTTCTTTACCAGATCCAATCGGTGAAGTTTTAGAAACAAATCAGCTTGAAAATGGTTTGGTTATCACAAAGAAACGTGTGGCTATGGGAGTCATCGGTATTATCTATGAAAGTCGTCCAAATGTGACGTCTGACGCAGCTACTTTGGCTCTCAAGAGTGGAAATGCGGTTGTTCTTCGTAGTGGGAAGGATGCCTATCAAACTGCCCATGCCATTGTCACAGCTTTGAAGAAGGGCTTGGAGACGACTACCATTCATCCAGATGTGATTCAACTGGTGGAAGATACTAGCCGTGAAAGTAGCTATGCTATGATGAAGGCCAAGGGTTATCTAGACCTTCTTATTCCTCGTGGAGGGGCTGGTTTGATCAATGCCGTGGTTGAAAATGCTATTGTACCTGTTATTGAGACGGGGACAGGGATTGTCCATGTTTATGTCGATAAGGATGCAGACGAAGACAAGGCACTGTCTATCATCAACAATGCTAAAACTAGTCGTCCTTCTGTCTGTAATGCCATGGAGGTTCTGCTTGTTCATGAGGACAAGGCAGCAAGTTTTCTTCCTCGCTTGGAGCAAGTGCTGGTTGCAAATAGAAAAGAAGCTGGGCTGGAACCAATTCAATTCCGCTTGGATAGCAAAGCAAGCCAGTTTGTTTCAGGTCAAGCAGCTGAGGATCAAGACTTTGACACTGAATTTTTAGACTATGTCCTAGCTGTTAAAGTTGTGAGTAGTTTAGAAGAAGCGGTTGCGCATATTGAAGCACACAGTACTCATCATTCGGATGCCATTGTGACGGAAAATGCTGAGGCTGCAGCTTACTTTACAGATCAAGTGGACTCTGCAGCAGTCTATGTCAATGCTTCAACTCGTTTTACAGATGGAGGTCAATTTGGTCTTGGTTGTGAAATGGGGATTTCAACTCAGAAACTGCACGCGCGTGGTCCAATGGGCTTAAAAGAATTGACTAGCTACAAGTATGTGGTTACTGGTGACGGACAGATAAGGGAGTAAGAGATGAAGATTGGATTTATCGGTTTGGGGAATATGGGAGCTAGTTTGGCCAAGGCTGTCTTGCAGGCCAAGATGGGTGCTCAGATTCTCCTTGCCAATCGTAGCCAAGCCAAGGTAGATGCTTTCATTTCTGACTTTGGCGGTCAAGCTTCCAGCAACGAAGAAATCTTTGCAGAAGCAGATGTGATTTTTCTAGGTGTTAAGCCATCTCAGTTCTCAGACTTGCTTTCTCAATACCAGACCATCCTTGAAAAAAGAGAAAGTCTTCTTTTGATTTCCATGGCAGCTGGATTGACCTTGGAAAAACTGGCTGGTCTTCTTCCAAGTCAGCACCGAATTATTCGTATGATGCCAAATACTCCTGCTTCTATCGGTCAAGGAGTGATTAGCTATGCCTTGTCTCCTAATTGCAGGGCTGAGGACAGTGAACTCTTTTGTCAGCTTTTAGCCAAGGCTGGTCTCTTGGTTGAACTTGGGGAAGGCTTAATCGATGCAGCGACAGGTCTTGCAGGTTGTGGGCCAGCCTTTGTCTATCTCTTTATTGAGGCCTTGGCAGATGCAGGTGTTCAGACAGGATTGCCAAGAGAAACGGCATTGAAAATGGCGGCTCAAACTGTGGTAGGAGCTGGGCAATTGGTCCTTGAAAGTCAGCAACATCCTGGGGTCTTGAAAGACCAAGTTTGTAGCCCAGGCGGTTCGACTATCGCTGGTGTAGCAAGCCTAGAAGCGCATGCTTTTCGAGGAACGGTCATGGAGGCAGTCACTAAAGCCTACAAACGAACTAAAAAACTTGGTAAATAAGAGGTGGCTTTGTCTGCCTCTTTTATGGTGGTTGATACTCTTCGAAAATCTCTTCAAACTGCGTTAGCTTCCTAGTTTGCTCTTTGATTTTCATTGAGTATGAAATGAGAAGACAAAAAGATTGTCACAAACCCCTATTTTTTTGATAGAATAGAAGTAGTAAAAAAGAAATGAGTTAGACATGTCAAAAGGATTTTTAGTCTCTCTTGAGGGACCAGAGGGAGCAGGAAAGACCAGTGTTTTAGAGGCTCTGCTTCCAATTTTAGAGGAAAAAGGGGTAGAGGTGCTGACGACCCGTGAACCTGGCGGAGTCTTGATTGGGGAGAAGATTCGGGAAGTAATTTTAGATCCAAGTCATACTCAGATGGATGCGAAGACAGAGTTGTTTCTTTATATTGCTAGTCGCAGACAGCACTTGGTGGAAAAAGTTCTCCCAGCACTTGAAGCTGGCAAGTTGGTCATTATGGATCGTTTTATCGATAGTTCTGTTGCCTATCAGGGATTTGGTCGTGGCTTGGACATTGAAGCCATTGACTGGCTTAACCAGTTTGCGACAGATGGCCTCAAACCCGATTTGACACTCTATTTTGACATCGAGGTGGAAGAAGGACTGGCTCGAATTGCTGCTAATAGTGACCGCGAGGTCAATCGTTTGGACTTGGAAGGGTTGGACTTGCATAAGAAAGTCCGTCAAGGCTATCTTTATCTACTGGAAAAAGAAGGAAATCGCATTGTCAAGATTGATGCTAGTCTGCCTTTGGAGCAGGTTGTGGAAACTACCAAGGCTGTCTTGTTTGACAGAATGGGCTTGACAAGATGAAACAAGATCAACTAAAGGCTTGGCAACCAGCCCAGTTTGATCGCTTTGTCCGTATCCTAGAACAAGACCAGCTCAATCATGCCTATCTCTTTTCAGGTTTCTTTGGAAGCTTGGAAATGGCGCAATTTTTAGCTAAGAGCCTCTTTTGTACGGATAAGGTAGGCGTTTTACCATGTGAGAAATGTCGAAACTGCAAGCTGATTGAACAGAGAGAATTTCCCGATGTCAGCTTAATTAAGCCAGTCAATCAGGTCATCAAGACAGAACGCATTCGAGAATTGGTGGGGCAGTTTTCTCAAGCAGGGATTGAAAGCAAGCAACAGGTTTTTATTATCGAGCAAGCTGAGAAAATGCATCCTAATGCAACCAATTCTCTGCTCAAGGTCATCGAAGAACCCCAGAGTGAGGTTTATATTTTCTTCTTGACCAGCGATGAGGAAAAGATCTTACCAACAATTCGAAGTCGGACCCAGATTTTCCACTTTAAAAAGCAAGAAGAAAAACTCATCCATCAATTAGAACAAGCAGGTCTGGTCAAGAAAAAAGCGACTCTCCTAGCTCAGTTTAGTCAATCGCGAGCTGAAGCAGAAAAGTTGGCAAATCAGGCAAGTTTTTGGACCTTGGTCGATGAAAGTGAACGCCTGCTGACTTGGTTAGTAGCTAAGAAAAAAGAAAGTTATCTGCAGGTTGCTAAATTAGCCAACTTGGCAGATGACAAGGAAAAACAGGATCAGGTTTTGCGGATTTCTGAAGTTCTCTGTGGACAAGATATCCTACAAGCAAGAGTACGAATGATTTTACAAAATTTGCTAGAAGCTAGAAAAATGTGGCAAGCTAATGTCAGCTTTCAAAATGCCATGGAATATCTGGTCTTGAAAGAAATATAAACTCAAAAATGATCGATAAAGAAAGGAAAGGGCTGTTTTATGGACAAAAAAGAATTATTTGACGCGCTGGACGATTTTTCCCAACAGTTACTAGTGACCTTGGCCGATGTGGAAGCCATCAAGAAAAATCTCAAGAGCCTGGTAGAGGAAAATACAGCTCTTCGCTTGGAAAATAGTAAGTTGCGCGAACGCTTAGGTGAGGTGGAAGCAGATGCTCCCGTCAAGGCTAAACATGTTCGCGAAAGTGTCCGTCGCATTTACCGTGATGGATTTCACGTTTGTAATGATTTTTATGGACAACGTCGAGAGCAGGACGAGGAATGTATGTTCTGTGACGAGTTGTTATACAGGGAGTAGGCATGCAGATTCAAAAAAGTTTTAAGGGGCAGTCTCCCTATGGCAAGCTGTACCTAGTGGCAACGCCGATTGGCAATCTAGATGATATGACCTTTCGTGCTATTCAGACCTTGAAAGAAGTGGATTGGATTGCTGCTGAGGACACGCGCAATACAGGTCTATTGCTCAAGCATTTTGACATTTCTACCAAGCAAATCAGTTTTCATGAGCACAATGCCAAGGAAAAGATTCCTGATTTGATTGGTTTCCTGAAAGCAGGGCAAAGTATTGCTCAGGTATCCGACGCGGGTCTGCCTAGCATCTCAGACCCTGGTCATGATTTGGTTAAGGCAGCAATTGAGGAAGAAATTGCGGTTGTGACTGTTCCAGGTGCCTCTGCAGGAATTTCTGCCTTGATTGCCAGTGGTTTAGCGCCACAGCCACATATCTTTTATGGTTTTTTACCGAGAAAATCAGGCCAGCAAAAGCAATTTTTTGACTCGAAAAAAGACTATCCAGAAACTCAGATTTTCTACGAATCGCCCCATCGTGTGGCGGATACGCTAGAAAATATGCTAGAAGTCTACGGTGACCGCTCGGTAGTCTTAGTCAGGGAATTGACCAAAATCTATGAAGAATACCAAAGAGGTACCATTTCAGAGTTATTAGAAAGCATAGTTGAAACGCCACTTAAGGGAGAATGCCTTCTCATCGTTGAAGGTGCCAGTCAGGATGTGGAGGAAAAAGATGAGGAGGACTTGTTCTTAGAAATCCAAGCCCGTATCCATCAAGGCATGAAGAAAAATCAAGCTATCAAGGAAGTCGCTAAGATTTACCAGTGGAATAAGAGTCAACTCTACGCTGCCTATCACGACTGGGAAGAAAATCAAGAAAATGACTAAACAGGGAAGTTTGCCTTCTTCCCTTTTTTTGTTATACTAGTAGAAGAAAAAAATAGAAAGATTTGTGGGAGTGAAAAAGTCCTGTGGACTTTTTCAGCCTGAGCCAAGAAACTCGAAAGCGAAGTAAGTCCTGTGGACTTTTTCAGCCTGAGCCAAGAAATTCGAAAGCTCTTAAGTTTGATTGGCTTTTTCAATGTGAAGCTTGTCTTCACACTCCCAAAGAGGTATTAGTGTCGTGTCTCAATCTTATATCAATGTTATCGGTGCTGGTTTGGCAGGTTCTGAAGCAGCCTACCAAATCGCAGAGCGTGGTATTCCAGTTAAACTTTATGAAATGCGTGGTGTCAAGCCTACACCCCAGCACAAAACAGACAATTTTGCAGAGTTGGTTTGTTCTAATTCTCTTCGTGGGGATGCTTTGACAAATGCTGTCGGGCTTCTCAAGGAAGAAATGCGTCGCTTGGGTTCTGTTATTTTGGAATCTGCTGAGGCTACACGTGTTCCCGCTGGAGGAGCACTTGCGGTGGACCGTGATGGTTTCTCCCAAATGGTGACCGAAAAAGTGGCCAACCACCCCTTGATTGAAGTGGTTCGTGATGAAATTACAGAATTGCCGACAGATGTTATTACAGTTGTGGCGACTGGTCCCTTGACTAGTGATGCCCTGGCTGAAAAGATTCATGCCTTTAATGATGGCGATGGCTTCTATTTCTACGATGCGGCAGCGCCGATTATCGATGTCAACACCATCGATATGAGCAAGGTCTATCTCAAATCTCGTTATGATAAGGGAGAAGCCGCTTATCTCAACGCGCCCATGACCAAGCAAGAGTTTATGGATTTCCATGAAGCCTTGGTCAATGCGGAAGAAGCTCCGCTTAATTCTTTCGAAAAAGAAAAGTATTTTGAAGGCTGTATGCCTATCGAAGTCATGGCTAAACGTGGTATTAAAACCATGCTTTATGGTCCTATGAAACCAGTGGGTCTTGAGTATCCGGACGACTACACAGGACCTCGTGATGGAGAATTTAAGACTCCTTATGCGGTTGTGCAACTTCGTCAGGACAATGCTGCTGGTAGCCTCTACAATATTGTCGGTTTCCAGACTCACCTCAAATGGGGAGAGCAAAAGCGTGTCTTCCAAATGATTCCAGGCCTTGAAAATGCGGAGTTTGTTCGTTATGGTGTTATGCACCGCAATTCTTACATGGATTCACCGAATCTTCTTGAGCAGACTTATCGTTCTAAGAAACAACCAAATCTCTTCTTTGCTGGTCAGATGACGGGTGTGGAAGGCTATGTTGAGTCAGCAGCGTCAGGCTTAGTTGCGGGAATTAACGCGGCTCGTCTTTTCAAGGGAGAAAGCCAAGCTATTTTCCCAGAAACAACAGCGATTGGAAGCTTAGCTCATTACATCACCCATGCAGACAGCAAACATTTCCAACCAATGAATGTCAATTTTGGAATCATCAAGGAGTTGGAAGGCGAGCGTATCCGTGACAAGAAGGCTCGTTATGAAAAAATTGCAGAGCGTGCTCTTAGCGACTTAGAGGAATTTTTAACAGTCTAATTTTTTTGAAAGAATTGCTCATGATACTATAAAAATCTTAGAAATTGTGATAAAATAGGTAGGATAAAAGAAGGAGAGTGAAAATGGCGAATCCCAAGTATAAACGTATTTTAATCAAGTTATCAGGTGAAGCCCTTGCCGGTGAACGAGGCGTAGGGATTGATATCCAAACAGTTCAAACAATCGCAAAAGAGATTCAAGAAGTTCATAGCTTAGGTATCGAAATTGCCCTTGTTATTGGTGGAGGAAATCTCTGGCGTGGAGAACCTGCAGCAGAAGCAGGTATGGACCGCGTTCAGGCAGATTACACAGGAATGCTTGGGACTGTTATGAATGCTCTTGTGATGGCAGATTCATTGCAACAAGTTGGGGTTGATACACGTGTACAAACAGCTATTGCCATGCAACAAGTGGCAGAGCCTTATGTCCGTGGACGTGCCCTTCGTCACCTTGAAAAAGGCCGTATCGTTATCTTTGGTGCCGGAATTGGTTCACCTTACTTCTCAACAGATACAACAGCGGCCCTTCGTGCAGCTGAAATCGAAGCGGATGCCATCCTTATGGCTAAAAATGGGGTCGATGGTGTTTACAATGCCGATCCTAAGAAGGACAAGACGGCCGTTAAATTTGAAGAATTGACCCACCGTGACGTTATCAATAAAGGTCTCCGTATCATGGACTCAACAGCTTCAACCCTCTCAATGGATAACGACATTGACTTGGTTGTCTTCAACATGAACCAACCAGGCAACATCAAACGTGTCGTATTTGGTGAAAATATCGGAACAACAGTTTCAAATAATATCTAAGAAAAGGAATAAGAAAGATTATGGCTAACGCAATTATTGAAAAAGCTAAAGAGAGAATGACCCAGTCTCACCAATCACTTGCTCGTGAATTTGGTGGTATCCGTGCCGGTCGTGCCAATGCAAGCTTGCTTGACCGTGTACATGTAGAATACTATGGAGTCGAAACTCCTCTTAACCAAATCGCTTCAATTACGATTCCAGAAGCGCGTGTTTTGTTGGTAACACCATTTGACAAGTCTTCATTGAAAGACATCGAACGTGCCTTGAACGCTTCTGATCTTGGTATCACACCAGCTAATGACGGTTCTGTGATTCGCTTGGTTATCCCAGCTCTTACAGAAGAAACTCGTCGTGACCTTGCTAAAGAAGTGAAGAAGGTCGGTGAGAATGCTAAAGTGGCTGTCCGCAATATCCGTCGTGATGCTATGGATGAAGCTAAGAAACAAGAAAAAGCAAAAGAAATCACTGAAGACGAATTGAAGACCCTTGAAAAAGACATTCAAAAAGTAACAGACGATGCTGTTAAACACATCGACGACATGACTGCCAACAAAGAGAAAGAACTTTTGGAAGTCTAAAAATAAATAGAAAAACTCAGTTGGCATTGCTGGCTGAGTTTTATTCGAAAGAAGGAAATATGAATACAAATCTTGCAAGTTTTATCGTTGGACTGATCATAGATGAAAACGACCGTTTTTACTTTGTGCAAAAGGATGGTCAAACCTATGCTCTTGCTAAGGAAGAAGGTCAACATACAGTAGGGGATACGGTCAAAGGTTTTGCCTATACAGATATGAAGCAAAAACTCCGTTTGACAACTCTAGAAGTGACTGCTACTCAGGACCAATTTGGTTGGGGAACTGTAACGGAAGTTCGTAAGGACTTGGGTGTCTTTGTGGATACAGGCCTTCCTGACAAGGAAATCGTTGTGTCACTCGATATCCTCCCTGAGCTCAAGGAACTCTGGCCTAAGAAGGGTGACCAACTCTACATACGTCTTGAAGTGGACAAGAAAGACCGTATCTGGGGACTCTTGGCCTATCAAGAAGACTTCCAACGTCTGGCTCGTCCTGCCTACAACAACATGCAGAACCAAAACTGGCCAGCCATTGTGTACCGTCTCAAGCTATCAGGAACCTTTGTCTACCTACCAGAAAATAACATGCTTGGCTTTATCCATCCTAGCGAGCGCTATGCAGAACCACGTTTGGGGCAAGTGTTGGATGCGCGTGTTATTGGTTTCCGTGAAGTGGACCGTACCTTGAACCTCTCCATCAAACCTCGTTCTTTTGAGATGTTGGAAAATGATGCTCAGATGATTTTGACTTACTTGGAAAGCAATGGAGGTTTTATGACCTTGAATGATAAGTCATCTCCAGACGACATCAAGGCAACCTTTGGAATTTCTAAAGGGCAGTTCAAGAAGGCACTTGGTGGCTTGATGAAGGCTGGCAAAATCAAGCAAGACCAGTTTGGGACAGAGTTGATTTAGGGAGACATATGAGAAAATCATTTTACACTTGGCTTATGACTGAGCGCAATCCTAAAAGTAATAGTCCTAAAGCTATCTTGGCAGACCTAGCTTTTGAAGAGTCTTCCTTCCCAAAACACACCGATGATTTTGATGAGGTGAGTCGCTTTTTGGAAGAGCATGCCAGTTTCTCTTTTAACCTGGGAGATTTTGATTCTATCTGGCAAGAATACTTAGAACACTAGTATGATTCACTAGGTTTGGGCTAGTAATTTCTCCGCCCCTTTGCTATAATAAAAAGAAATAAAAGAATTAGAGAGGTTCTTTATTTGAAGGAACATTCAATAGACATTCAACTGAGTCATCCAGATGACCTGTTTCATCTTTTTGGTTCCAATGAACGCCATCTTCGTTTGATGGAAGAAGAGCTTGATGTTGTGATTCATGCTCGTACGGAGATTGTCCAGGTTTTGGGAGAAGAGTCTGCTTGTGAGGAAGCCCGTCAGGTTATTCAAGCCCTCATGGTCTTGGTCAATCGTGGGATGACCGTTGGTACGCCAGATGTGGTGACGGCTATTAGTATGGTCAAAAACGATGAAATCGACAAGTTTGTCGCCCTTTACGAAGAAGAAATCATCAAAGATAATACAGGAAAGCCTATCCGTGTCAAAACACTAGGTCAAAAACTTTATGTGGACAGTGTTAAACAGCATGATGTGACCTTTGGAATCGGACCCGCAGGTACAGGGAAGACCTTTCTTGCAGTGACCTTGGCTGTGACAGCTCTTAAACGTGGGCAGGTCAAGCGAATTATCCTAACTCGTCCAGCGGTGGAAGCAGGAGAGAGTCTAGGTTTTCTTCCGGGTGATTTTAAGGAGAAGGTAGATCCTTACCTTAGACCTGTTTATGATGCCTTGTATCAGATTCTAGGCAAAGACCAGACGACTCGTCTCATGGAGCGTGAAATTATCGAGATTGCCCCCCTTGCCTATATGCGTGGACGGACCTTGGAGGATGCCTTTGTCATTCTCGATGAGGCACAAAATACGACCATCATGCAGATGAAGATGTTCTTGACGCGTTTAGGCTTTCATTCTAAGATGATTGTCAATGGAGATATCAGTCAGATTGACCTTCCGCGTAACGTCAAGTCCGGTTTGATTGATGCCAAAGAAAAACTCAAGAACATTCACCAGATTGACTTTGTTCATTTTTCAGCTAAGGATGTGGTTCGCCATCCAGTTGTCGCTCAGATTATCCGAGCCTATGAACCAGTACCAGTTAAAAAAGCAGAGAGTGAAGAATTAGAGCCTCAACCTCTATCTGAAGGATAGTTCTTTTGTACTTAAAGTTATTTCAATGCTAAATCTATAGTTGATTGAAGGTTAGAATAGTACGTTGTGACTGCTAAAATATTTCTAGAAATTAATTTGACTGTCCTGATTGATTTGTTTATATCTTATTTCAATATACTAGAAGTTTGCTTTTTAAATGTTTCATTCAATAGCTTTGTATTAGTTAGAAAGGTTTCAAGTGGAGGAAACGTATGGAATCAATCTTTTTAAAACTAGCTCAGTATCCAATAGTGGAAACAGAGCGTTTATTGCTTAGACCTGTAACCTTGGATGATGCGGAAGCAATGTTTGACTATGCCTCGGATAAGGATAATACACGTTACACTTTTCTAACCAATCAAAAATTAGAAGAAACTAAAAATAATATTGCTCAGTTTTATCTAGCCAATCCATTAGGGCGTTGGGGAATAGAACTGAAATGCAATGGTCAGTTTATTGGAACCATTGACTTGCACAAGATTGTTCCTGCTCTTAAGAAGGCAGCTATTGGTTACATTATCAATAAAAAATATTGGAATCAAGGTTTGACGACAGAAGCCAATCGTGCTGTGATTGAGCTAGCTTTTGAGAAGATAGGGATGAATAAGTTGGTTGCCCTTCACGATAAGGACAATCCTGCATCTGGAAAGGTCATGGAGAAATCAGGCATGCGTTTTTCCCATGCAGAACCATATGCTTGTATGGACCAGCATGAAGAAGGCCGAATCGTTACAAGAGTTCATTATGTATTGACCAAGGAAGACTATTTTGCAAATAAATAAGCAGTTGAGAAGAAATTTTCGACTGTTTTTTCTTCCTCTTACGAATAATCTAAGAGAGGAGAAAATATGGAAGCAATTATCGAGAAAATCAAAGAGTATAAATTCATTGTCATCTGTACTGGTCTGGGCTTGCTTGTAGGAGGATTTTTCTTGCTAAAGCCAACTCCACAAACACCTGTAAAAGAAACGAATTTACAGGCAGAAGTTGCAGCTGTTTCCAAGGATTCGGTGTCCGAAAAGGATGTGAAGAAGGAAGAAAAGGAAGAACCTGTTGAACAAGATTTAATCACAGTAGATGTGAAGGGGGCTGTTAAATCGCCAGGGATTTATGATTTGCCTGTAGGTAGTCGAGTCAATGACGCTGTTCAGAAGGCAGGTGGCTTGACAGAGCAAGCAGATAGCAAGTCGCTCAATCTAGCTCAGAAAGTTAATGACGAGGCTCTGGTTTACGTTCCTACTAAGGGCGAAGAAGCAGCTAGTCAACAGGCAGGTTCTGGAGCGGCTTCTTCAACAAGCAAGGAAAAGAAGGTCAATATTAACAAGGCCAGTCTGGAAGAGCTTAAACAGGTCAAGGGACTGGGAGGAAAACGAGCTCAGGACATTATCGACCATCGTGAGGCAAATGGCAAGTTCAAGTCGGTTGAGGAACTCAAGAAAGTCTCTGGCATTGGTGCCAAGACCATAGAAAAGCTAAAAGATTATGTTACAGTGGATTAAGAATTTCCCCATTCCTCTAATTTACCTGAGTTTTCTATTGCTCTGGCTTTATTACGCTATTTTCTCAGCGTCCTATCTAGCGCTGTTGGGTTTCGTTTTTCTGCTAGTCTGTCTCTTTATCCAATTTCCTTGGAAATTAGCAAGTAAAATTCTAGTGATTTGTGGAATCTTTGGCTTCTGGTTTCTGTTTCAAAATTGGCAACAGAGTCGAGCGAGTCAAAATTTGGTGGATTCTGTTGAAAAGGTACGGATTTTACCAGACACTATTAAGGTCAATGGTGATAGTCTATCCTTTCGTGGCAAGTCTGATGGACGCATTTTTCAAGTCTATTATAAACTCCAGTCCGAGGAGGAGAAAAAACAATTTCAAGCTTTAACAGCCCTTCATGATTTGGAACTAGAAGGGAAACTTTCGGAGCCAGAAGGGCAGAGAAATTTTGGTGGCTTTGACTACCAAACCTATCTGAAGACTCAGGGAATTTACCAGACTCTCAATATCAAAAGAATCCAGTCACTTCAAAAGGTTGGCAGTTGGGATCTAGGTGAAAATCTGTCCAGTTTACGCCGTAAGGCTGTGGTTTGGATTAAGACAAAGTTTCCAGACCCTATGCGAAATTACATGACGGGGCTTCTATTAGGACATCTGGACACTGACTTTGAGGAGATGAATGAGCTTTATTCTAGTTTAGGAATTATCCACCTCTTTGCCTTGTCGGGTATGCAGGTAGGCTTTTTCATGGATGGCTTTAAGAAACTTCTCTTGCGATTGGGCTTGACCCAAGAAAAGTTGAAATGGATGACTTATCCCTTTTCCCTTATCTATGCTGGTCTGACAGGATTTTCAGCTTCAGTCATTCGCAGTCTCTTGCAAAAGTTACTGGCTCAACATGGGGTTAAGGGCTTGGATAATTTTGCCTTGACTGTGCTTGTACTCTTTATCATCATGCCCAACTTTTTCCTGACGGCGGGAGGTGTCTTGTCCTGTGCCTACGCTTTTATCTTGACCATGACCAGCAAAGAAGGGGAGGGGCTTAAGGCTGTTGCTAGAGAGAGTCTAGTCATCTCCTTGGGCATATTGCCCATTCTATCCTTCTATTTTGCGGAATTTCAACCTTGGTCCATTCTTTTAACCTTTGTCTTTTCCTTTCTATTTGACTTGGTCTTCTTACCGCTCTTGTCTATCTTATTTGTCCTTTCTTTTCTCTATCCAGTCATTCAGCTTAATTTTATTTTTGAATGGTTGGAGGGAATGATTTGCTTTGTATCACAGGTGGCAAGTAGACCGCTTGTCTTTGGACAACCCAATGCATGGCTTTTAATTCTATTGTTAATTTCCTTGGCTTTGGTCTATGATTTGAGGAAAAACATTAAAAGGCTAGTAGTATTGAGCTTATTGATTACGGGTCTCTTTTTCTTGACCAAGCATCCACTGGAAAATGAAATTACTATGCTGGATGTTGGGCAAGGTGAAAGTATTTTCTTACGGGATTTAACTGGGAAAACCATTCTCATAGATGTAGGTGGCAAGGCAGAATCTGATAAGAAAATCGAAAAATGGCAAGAAAAAACGACGACCAGCAATGCCCAGCGAACTTTGATCCCCTATCTCAAAAGTCGCGGAGTATCCAAGATTGACCAGCTAATTTTGACCAATACGGACAAGGAACATGTTGGAGATTTGTTGGAGGTGACCAAGGCTTTCCATGTAGGGGAAATTTTAGTGTCAAAAGGCAGTCTGAAACAGAAGGAATTTGTTGCAGAACTACAGGCAACTCAAACCAAGGTGCGTAGTGTGACAATGGGAGAGAATTTGCCAATTTTCGGAAGTCAGTTAGAAGTCCTATCTCCAAGGAAAATTGGAGACGGAGGTCATGAAGATTCCCTGGTTTTGTATGGAAAACTATTGGATAAAAACTTCCTTTTCACTGGAAATTTGGAGGAGAAAGGAGAGAAGGACTTGCTGAAGCACTATCCAGACTTGAAAGTGGATGTTTTGAAAGCTAGCCAACATGGTTCTAAAAAATCATCAAGTTCAGTCTTTTTAGAACAGCTCAAACCAGAGATGACTCTCATCTCAGTTGGAAAGAGTAATCGAACCAAACTCCCCCATCAGGAAACCTTGACCCGACTGGAGGGGATCAATAGCAAAGTTTACCGAACTGACCAGCAAGGAGCTATACGCTTTAAGGGGTGGAATAGTTGGAAAATCGAAAGCGTTCGATAGGAAGGAAAAATATTATATATTAGTAAAACCAACTAAAAATCTATTGCATAATAATGATAAAAACGATATAATGAAAGCGTATTCAATATTGATAATATAAAACTATTAAAAATTAGTAAAAACCGTTTAATTAGTTAGTTTATGATCTATTGCTCTTTTTCAGTCCAGTGTATCTGCTGTGACAGTCACTAAAAGTTATAGGTATGATTGGAATACTTACTATAAGTCTAGTATGAATTGCTAGAGATATAACTATATTAATTCCCTGTTATGGTATCGTTATGACAGCTATTCAGAGTATAAAGTTGGTTCTGGTTTGAATTACAATCGTTATGAGGTACTAAACTACTACAGCGGAGGCTATTAATTCTTAAAGAGTGAGAAAAAGGAGGGCTAGATATGTTGCAGCTTACTCATGTGACCTTAAAAACGCGACAAGTCATCTTACAAGATGTTGATTTTACATTTGAAAAGGGTAGGATTTATGGTATTCTTGCTATCAATGGTTCTGGAAAGACGACACTATTCCGCGCCATTAGCAATTTAATTCCTATAAGTAGCGGAAATATCGCAGTCTCTCCTTCTTTGTTTTATTATGAGAGTATTGAATGGCTGGATGAAAACTTAAGTGGGATGGATTACCTTCGTCTTATCAAAAACATCTGGAAGTCAGGTCTGAACTTGAGGGATGAAATTGATTACTGGGAAATGTCTGACTATATCAACCTTCCCATTCGCAAGTATTCCTTAGGTATGAAGCAACGATTGGTGATTGCCATGTATTTCCTCAGTCAGGCCAAATGCTGGCTTATGGATGAGATTACAAATGGCTTAGATGAGTATTATCGACAGAAGTTTTTTGATAGGCTAGCACAAATCGATAGACAAGAACAGCTGGTTCTTTTAAGTTCTCACTACAAAGAGGAGTTAGTGGAGATTTGCGATAGCATCGTAACCATTCGTCAGGGGCAGATAGAAGAGGTTCCGTTATGAAAGATATTAGCCAATTTTTATTAAAGAAAGTTTTCAAAAGTCGCTTAAACTGGATTATCTTAGCTTTATTTGTATCTGGACTCGGTGTTACCTTTTATTTAAATAGTCGGACTGCAAACTCACACAGCTTGGAGAGCGAGTTGGAAACCAGTCTTGTAAAAGATGAGAGAATCATCAATGAATATGAAGAGAAACTCTCCCAAATATCTGATACCAGCTCGGAGGAATACCAGATTGCTAAAAATACTTTAGACGGGCAAAAAAATCTTTCGACTCAAAAGACAGAAATTCTGACTTTATTAAAAGAAGGGCGATGGAAAGAAGCCTACTATTTGCAGTGGCAAGATGAAGAGAAGAATTATGAAAGGATATCAAATAACCCGACTATTAGCTCTGACTTTAAAATGGCGGTTGACCGCCAACGAAAGATTTACCAAGCCCTGTATCCCTTGAACATAAAAGCACATACTTTGGAGTTTCCGACCCACGGGATTGATCAGATTATCTGGATTTTAGAGGCTATCATCCCAACCTTGTTTGTGATTGCTATTATTTTTATGCTAACGCAACTGTTCGCAGAAAGATATCAAAATCATCTGGATACAGCTCAGTTATATCCTTTTTCAAAAGTGGCATTTGCCATGTCCTCTCTTGGAGTTGGAGTGGGCTATGTAACTGTGCTGTTTATCGGAATCAGCGGATTTTCTTTTCTAGTGGGAAGTCTGATAAGTGGTTTTGGACAGTTAGATTATCCCTACCCGATTTATAGCTTAGTGAATCAAGAGGTAACTATTGGAAAGATACAAGATGTGTTATTTCCTGGCTTGTTCTTAGATTTCTTAGCCTTTATCGTCATTGTGGAAGTTGTGTACTTGATTGCTTACTTTTTTAAGCAAAAAATGCCTGTCCTCTTTCTTTCACTTATTGGGATTGTTGGCTTATTGTTTGGTATTCAAAAAATTCAGCCTCTTCAAAAGATTGCACATCTGATTCCCTTTACTTACTTGCGTTCAGTGGAGATTTTGTCTGGAAGATTACCTAAGCAAATTGATAATGTCAATCTAAATTGGAGCATGGGGATAGTCTTACTTCCTTGCCTGATTATCCTTTTGTTAGTGGGGATTCTATTTATCGAAAGATGGGGAAGTTCACAGAAAAAAGAATTTTTTAATAGATCCTAGCTTTCCTGTAAGGAAAATAAGTAAAAACTAACATAGAGAGAATCAACTTGATTCTCTCTTTTTGATGCGGAAACCAAGACAAAATACAAACACAAACTTTTCAAAAAAATAACTTTTTATCTTGACAAGGGCTAGAAAACTTGGTATCATATAAAAGTTGAGAAAAGCAGAAGTGAGAGCTTCTCGCCTTGTGACATTAAGTTGCCTGGCCCTACGGATGAAAAGTTTCTAAGAAACGCTATCATAACGTGCGGGCTTGTATATTTACGGGTCCGCTATTGTTTTTCTCTAATAAAACAAAAGAGGTGAAAACCATAGCAAAGCAAGACTTATTCATCAATGATGAGATTCGTGTACGTGAAGTTCGCTTGATTGGTCTTGAAGGAGAACAGCTAGGCATCAAGCCACTCAGTGAAGCGCAAGCTTTGGCTGATAACGCTAATGTTGACCTAGTATTGATTCAACCCCAAGCCAAACCGCCTGTTGCAAAAATTATGGACTACGGTAAGTTCAAATTTGAGTACCAGAAGAAGCAAAAAGAACAACGTAAAAAACAAAGTGTTGTTACTGTGAAAGAAGTTCGTCTAAGTCCAACTATTGACAAGGGTGACTTTGATACAAAACTTCGCAATGCACGCAAATTCCTTGAAAAAGGAAATAAAGTTAAGGTATCTATTCGCTTTAAGGGTCGTATGATTACCCATAAAGAGATTGGTGCAAAAGTTTTAGCCGAGTTTGCTGAAGCAACTCAAGATATTGCCATCATCGAACAACGTGCTAAAATGGATGGACGTCAAATGTTCATGCAATTGGCGCCAGCGACTGACAAAAAATAATTGTCAGAAAGTTAAATAAAGGAGAAAAAATCATGCCAAAACAAAAAACACACCGCGCATCAGCTAAACGTTTCAAACGTACAGGTTCTGGTGGACTTAAACGTTTCCGTGCTTACACTTCTCACCGTTTCCACGGAAAAACTAAGAAACAACGTCGTCATCTTCGTAAAGCATCTATGGTGCATTCAGGAGATTACAAACGTATCAAAGCAATGCTTACTCGCTTGAAATAATAGCTTGACTGTAAGTAAACAATTCTAGGAAATATTTGGAGGAAATAAAACATGGCACGTGTTAAAGGTGGCGTTGTATCACGTAAACGTCGTAAACGTATTCTTAAATTAGCAAAAGGTTACTATGGAGCTAAACACATCTTGTTCCGTACTGCAAAAGAACAAGTAATGAACTCTTACTACTATGCATACCGTGACCGTCGTCAGAAAAAACGTGACTTCCGCAAATTGTGGATCACTCGTATCAACGCGGCAGCTCGTATGAACGGACTTTCATACTCACAATTGATGCATGGTTTGAAATTGGCTGAGATCGAAGTTAACCGTAAAATGCTTGCTGACTTGGCTGTTAACGATGCAGCAGCTTTCACAGCTCTTGCAGATGCAGCTAAAGCAAAACTTGGTAAATAATAACAGATAAGACTGGAACAGGATTGTCCCAGTCTTTTTAAAAATAAAGGAGAAAAATATGGCTTCAAAAATGCTACATACTTGCTTGCGAGTAGAAAATCTTGAAAAATCAATCGCATTTTATCAAGATGCTTTTGGATTTAAAGAATTGCGTCGCAGAGATTTTCCAGACCATGCCTTCACAATTGTCTATCTAGGACTTGAGGGTGACGACTATGAGTTGGAGTTGACTTATAACTACGATCATGGTCCTTATGTGGTTGGAGATGGGTTTGCCCATATCGCCCTCAGTACACCTGATCTTGAAGCTCTTCATCAAGAGCACAGTGCCAAAGGCTATGAAGTAACTGAACCAAATGGTCTACCAGGAACTGCACCTAACTATTACTTTGTCAAAGACCCTGATGGCTACAAGGTCGAAGTCATTCGTGAAAAATAATTTCGTGAGGTCAAGTAGAATGTTCGTTTTCTACTTGACTTTTTTTAGCTGAAAGAGTATACTAGTAAAAATTTAACCTTTAAGGGGAGTCCAGAGAGACTCACAAGGTGTCAGATAAAAGAATAGTACAATTTTCTAGAGGAGACTTTTTGAGTGTGCTCTCTTGTGTTGTACGATTTTAACTGAGGCCTTGCACTAGCAAGGTCTTTTCTTTGTCTGGTCCCCTTAAAATTTAAGGAGGAAAAGTCATGAATCCCACATGTAAGAAACGTTTGGGTGCGATTCGATTGGAAACCATGAAGGTGGTTGCACAGGAGGAAATCGCACCAGCAATCTTTGAATTAGTCCTAGAAGGGGAAATGGTTGAAGCTATGCGAGCAGGCCAATTTCTTCATCTGCGTGTTCCCGATGATGCCCATCTCTTGCGCCGTCCTATTTCAATTTCATCTATTGATAAGGTAAAGAAGCAGTGTCACCTCATTTATCGGATTGAAGGGGCTGGGACAGCTATTTTCTCAACCTTAAGTCAGGGAGACACTCTTGATGTGATGGGTCCTCAGGGAAATGGTTTTGACTTGTCTGACCTTGATGAGCAGAGCCAGGTTCTCCTTGTTGGTGGGGGAATTGGTGTTCCGCCCTTGCTTGAAGTAGCCAAGGAATTGCATGCGCGTGGTGTGAAAGTAGTGACAGTTCTCGGTTTTGCTAATAAGGATGCTGTTATTTTAGAGACGGAATTAGCTCAATATGGTCAAGTCTTTGTAACGACAGATGATGGTTCTTATGGTATCAAGGGAAATGTCTCTGTAGTCATCAAGGATTTAGACAATCAATTTGATGCTGTTTACTCATGTGGGGCGCCTGGAATGATGAAGTATATCAATCAAACCTTCTATAACCATCCAAGAGCCTATCTATCTTTGGAATCTCGTATGGCTTGTGGGATGGGGGCTTGCTATGCCTGCGTCCTAAAAGTGCCAGAAAGCGAGACGGTCAGCCAACGCGTCTGTGAAGATGGCCCTGTTTTCCGCACAGGAACAGTTGTATTATAAGGAGAAAATCATGGCTACAAATCGTTTACAAGTTTCTCTACCAGGCTTGGATTTGAAAAATCCTATTATTCCAGCATCAGGCTGTTTTGGCTTTGGACAAGAGTATGCCAAATACTATGATTTAGACCTTTTAGGTTCTATTATGATTAAGGCGACAACCCTTGAACCACGCTTTGGCAATCCAACTCCAAGGGTGGCAGAAACACCTGCTGGTATGCTCAATGCAATTGGCTTGCAAAATCCTGGTTTAGAGGTTGTTTTGGCTGAAAAGCTACCTTGGCTGGAAAGAGAATATCCAAATCTTCCTATTATTGCCAATGTAGCTGGTTTTTCAAAACAAGAGTATGCTGCTGTTTCTCATGGTATTTCCAAGGCAGCTAATGTGAAGGCTATTGAGCTCAATATTTCTTGTCCCAACGTAGATCACTGTAATCATGGACTCTTGATTGGTCAAGACCCTGATCTGGCTTATGATGTGGTGAAAGCAGCTGTGGAAGCCTCTGATGTGCCAGTTTATGTCAAACTAACTCCTAGTGTGACCGATATCGTTACTGTCGCAAAAGCTGCAGAAGATGCGGGAGCAAGTGGATTGACCATGATCAATACTCTAGTTGGAATGCGTTTTGACCTCAAAACCAGAAAACCAATCTTGGCCAATGGAACAGGTGGGATGTCTGGTCCAGCAGTTTTTCCAGTAGCTCTAAAACTCATCCGCCAGGTAGCTCAAACAACAGATTTGCCTATTATTGGAATGGGGGGAGTGGATTCGGCAGAAGCTGCCTTAGAAATGTATCTGGCTGGAGCATCTGCTATTGGAGTTGGAACAGCTAACTTTACCAATCCATATGCCTGTCCTGATATCATCGAAAATTTACCAAAGGCTATGGATAAATATGGTATCAGCAGTCTAGAAAATCTACGCAAGGAAGTAAAAGCCAGCCTTAGATAAGCTAGGGTATCATCATCGTCAATAAGACACATAATTTTCATAATTTTGTAATATCTTCATATTTTAACTATGTTAAAATAAAGTTAATTACGAATGATGTAGATGAATATCTACTTAGGGGAGTAAAATGAAGAGAATACTACTTGTAAGTACAGCAGTTCTTGCATTGGCAATTGTGCCCACAGCATCAGTCTTTGCTGAAGATAGTAAAACAACAGACCAAAGTCAAACGACGAATAAGAGTCAATCTGTGGACAAAAATCAGTCTAAAGATAAAAATCAGACTCCAGCATCAGAAGAGAAAAAAGTTGTTGAAAATACAAAGAATGAAGCTGAAAAGACGGAAAAAAAGAAAGAACCAGTTGTTGTAAAAGAAAATAATTCTAAAAAAGAGGCTATTTCAAATAAAGAAAAAGTTGAAGAAGCTCATAAGAATGGTTGGCAGAAAGAGCATGGGAAATGGCTTTTTTATGAGAATAATCAACCAATCAAAAACTGGAAAAAGATTGCGGGTGTCTGGTATTTCTTTGATCAACATGGAATCATGGCCATCAATAGAATTGTTAATGACTATGCTTTTCATACTAGTGGAGCAATGGTAGAAAATTCCTGGGTGAAAATTGCGGATAAATGGTATTATGCTACAGATTCAGGAAAGATTGTTCGTAATAGATGGGAAAAAATTGGCAATGTTTGGTATTACTTCAAGCAAGATGGAGTCATGGCTAGCAATGCTCTAGTGAACGATTATCTTCTTAATAGTAGTGGGGCGATGGCTCAAAATGCTTGGGTGAAGATGTCTGATAAATGGTATTATGCTACAGATTCAGGAAAAATCCTTCGTAATAAATGGGAAAAAATTAAGGGCGCATGGTATTATTTTAATAATGATGGTGTGATGGCCAGTAATCAGTGGAAAAATGCTTACTATCTAAAAAAAAGTGGAGCAATGGCTGAAAAAGAATGGATTTTTGATAAATCTTATAATAGCTGGTTTTACCTAAAATCAGGTGGTGCTTATGCTTCACGTGAATGGATTGGTGCTTATTACCTAAAATCTGGTGGTTATATGGCCAAGAATGAATGGATTTTTGATTCTAACTACAATGCATGGTACTATCTAAAAGAAGATGGAAGCTATGTTACTGGTGGTTTTAACATCAAAAATAAAGAGTACTTCTTCCAAGATAACGGAAAGTGGATTCAAATCCCCAAATATTTTAAGGTTAAACCAATCACAGCCTATATTTATAGCGAATCAGGAGATATTTTGAGCTATGTCAATCAGGGAAGTATTGTGACCTATGATGGCTCTAAAACCAAGGGTAGTCGCCTAGCTGTTTCAATATCAGGCTTATCGGGCTATATGAATCAAAGCGATTTGACTTTAGTTGAGGAAGGAAGTGAGTTTATTCCTCACTATACCACTGACGGAAGATTCCTATACCATGAACTTTCTCCATACACGAGTATTCGGGTAGCTCCACATACTTCAGCCATGAAAATTGGTAAGAAGTATTATTCAAAGGATGGAGAACATTTCGATGGGTTTACTATCAAAAATCGTTTCCTTTTCAAGAATTTAACTGAACCAACCAACTATAATGCGGATGAATTAAATAGAGTTTATTCGATGATGAATATCCGAAACAGCCGTCTTGCTGGTAAAGGAGCAATTTTTAAAGAAGCTGAAAAACGTTATGGTGTTAATGCTCTCTATTTAATGGCTCACAGTGCGCTAGAAAGTGCTTGGGGACGTAGCCAAATTGCTAATGATAAAAATAACTTCTTCGGTATAGCTGCTTACGATACCAGTCCCTATGATTCAGCTAAGAAATTTGATGATGTAGATAAAGGAATTCTTGGTGCGGCCAAGTGGATTCGTGAGAACTATATTGACCGTGGAAGAGATCACCTTGGAAATAAAGCGACAGGAATGAATGTACGCTATGCATCAGATCCGTACTGGGGTGAAAAAATAGCTAGTATCATGATGAATATTAACAGTCGACTTGGTGGAAAAGATTAAAAGATAAGCAACGATAACTGCTGAAAAGTGGTTGTCGTTTTTTTATTTCAACTATTATGCTTTACAAACTAGTGTGAAAGTGGTATATTATAGATGAAGCTGCTAGTAGGTATTACAAAATAGATAGAAGGGAAAAGTTAGAAGTGATGAAAGAAACTCAGCTATTAAAAGGTGTTCTTGAAGGTTGTGTCTTGGATATGATCGGTCAAAAAGAGCGGTATGGTTATGAGTTGGTTCAGACTTTGCGAGAGGCTGGATTTGATACTATCGTTCCAGGAACTATTTATCCTTTGTTGCAAAAGTTAGAAAAAAATCAATGGATAAGAGGCGACATGCGCCCGTCGCCAGATGGTCCAGATCGGAAGTATTTTTCGTTAACTAAAGAAGGAGAAGAGCGTGTCTCGGTCTTTTGGCAACAATGGGACGATTTGAGTCAAAAAGTAGAAGGGATAAAGAATGGAGGGTAAACCATGACGAAAATGAAGTATTATGAAGAAACAAGCGCTTTGTTGCATCAGTTTTCTGAGGACAATCAGCAGTATTTTGAGGAGCTGTGGGATAGTTTTAATCTTGCTGGATTTCTCTATGATGAGGACTATCTCAGAGAGCAGATTTATTTGATGATGCTTGATTTCTCAGAAGCAGAACGAGATGGCATGAGTGCAGAAGATTATCTAGGTAAGAATCCTAAAAAAATAATGAAAGAGATACATAAGGAAGCACCACGTAGTTCTATCAAAGAGTCCCTTTTGACGCCAATTCTTGTCCTAGCGGTATTACGCTACTATCAACTATTAGGTGATTTTTCTAAAGGTCCTCTCTTAACAGTCAATTTGCTTACGTTTTTAGGGCAACTTCTTCTTTTTCTAGTTGGCTTTGGGCTTGTGGCTACAATCTTACGTTGGGGCTTAGTCCAAGATTCTCCTAAAATGAAAATTGGCACCTATGTTGTTGTTGGGGTTCTTGTTCTGCTAGTTGTTCTGGGATATGTAGGAATGGCAAGTTTCATACAAGAAGGAGCCTTTTATCTTCCTGCTCCCTGGGATAGTTTCCTTGTCTTTACGCTTTCTCTAGTCATCAGTATTTGGAATTGGAAAGAACCGATTTTTCGTCCCTTTGTCAGTATGATTGTTGCCCATCTTGTTGTAGGTTCTCTGCTCCGTTATTATGCGTGGATGGGCATTTCAAATGTTTTCCTTACAAAATTCATTCCTTTAGCTGTCCTCTTTATTGGAATCTTTGTCTTGTTCCGTGGGTATAAGAAGATAAAATGGAGTGAAATATAGTCAAAAAGCCGTTGCAAAGCGGTTTTTTGTTATAATGAAGGGAAGAATGTTAGAAATTAAAGGAGAAAAATTTGATGAGATACATAACTCTTGGTCAAGATGACAAAGAATTATCAGAAATTGTTCTCGGAATGATGAGAATAAAAGATAAGTCTGTAAAAGAAGTTGAAGAGCTTGTAGAAACAGCACTTTCTGTTGGAATCAATGCTTTTGACTTAGCTGATATATATGGTCTTGGTCGTTGTGAAGAACTGTTAGGTCTTGTCCTAAAAAATCGTCCAGATTTAAGAGAAAAGATGTGGATTCAGTCCAAATGTGGCATTCGCATTGAAGAATTTACCTATTTTGATTTTTCTAAGGACTATATCATAAAATCAGTAGACGGAATTTTGCAAAGATTGAAGATTGATCATCTAGATAGTTTGCTTCTTCATCGACCAGATGCTTTGATGGAATCTGACCAAGTAGCAGAAGCCTTTGATCTCCTTTATAAACAAGGTAAGGTTCGAGATTTTGGAGTTTCTAATCAAAATCCTATGATGATGGAGTTACTTAAAAAAGATGTCAAGCAGCCGTTAGCTGTTAATCAGCTACAATTGAGTGCGGCTTTTACTCCAGGATTCGAATCAGGTTTTCATGTTAATATGGAAGATAGTCAAGCAGCTATGCGAGATGGTAGCATTTTTGAATATTGCAAATTACACGATGTGGTCATTCAAGCATGGTCTGTCTTACAATTCGGGTATTTTAAAGGGAATTTTGTTGGAAATGAGAAATTTCAAGCTTTAAATCAAGTACTTGATCGTTTAGCTATTAAATATGGAGTAACCTCTTCAACTATTGCCATTTCTTGGATATTGCGTTATCCAGCAAAAATGCAGGCAATCGTAGGTACAACAAATCCTAAGCATTTGATAGAAGCTAGCCAAGCGACAAACTTTAGCTTAACAAGAAAAGAATGGTATGAAATTTATCTTGCTGCAGGGAATAATTTGCCGTAAGTAGAAGCAGATGTAAATAAATCACAGTCAAAAAGCCGTTGTAAAGCGGTTTTTTTGTTATAATGAAGGAGAGAATTATCGATATTAAAGGAGAAAAACATGACATTTGAAGAAATTCTACCTGGGTTAAAGGCTAAGAAAAAATATGTACGTACTGGTTGGGGAGGTGCTGAAAACTATGTGCAGCTTTTTGATACCATTGAACAAAACGGGGTTGCACTTGAAGTGACACCCTATTTCCTAATCAACGTGTCTGGGGAGGGAGAAGGTTTTTCCATGTGGAGTCCGACACCTTGTGATGTTTTGGCGACGGATTGGGTAGAAGTGCATGACTAAACGTGTACTTATTACAGGAGTGAGTTCAGGTATCGGATTGGCTCAGGCTCGACTCTTTTTAGAGAATGACTATCAAGTTTACGGAGTGGACCAAGGTGAAAATCCACTCTTAGAGGGTGATTTCCACTTTTTACAGAGAGATTTGACCTTGAACTTGGAGCCTATTTTTGATTGGTGTCCTCAGGTTGATGTTTTGTGCAATACTGCTGGAGTTTTGGATGATTACAAACCACTTTTGGAACAGACAGCGCAGGAAATTCATGAGATTTTTGAAATCAACTACGTGACTCCTGCTGAGTTGACTCGGTATTATTTGACTCAAATGTTGGAGAATAAAAAAGGGATTATTATCAATATGTGCTCCATTGCTTCTAGCCTAGCAGGTGGAGGTGGACACGCTTATACTTCTTCGAAGCACGCCTTGGCTGGATTTACCAAGCAGTTGGCTCTAGACTATGCTGAAAGTGGGATTCAGGTCTTTGGTATCGCTCCAGGAGCAGTCAAGACAGCTATGACCGCTGCCGACTTTGAGCCAGGTGGTTTAGCTGACTGGGTGGCTAGTGAAACCCCAATCAAACGCTGGATTGAGCCAGAGGAAGTAGCAGAAATTAGCCTTTTCTTAGCAAGTGGAAAAGCGAGCGCCATGCAAGGACAAATCTTGACAATAGATGGTGGCTGGTCTGTGAAGTAGGAGGAGTTGGATGGAAATCAAAAAACACTTTGGAGTCTACGCTGTTTGCTTAGAAAATGGGAAGTTACTCTGCATTGAAAAAACGAGAGGACCTTATCAACATCGTTATGATCTACCCGGTGGTAGCCAGGAAGTAGGTGAAGGACTGACAGAAACTTTGATTAGAGAAGTTTTGGAAGAGACAGGATATAAGCTAAAGGGTTACGCTAATCCTAGGATTTATGATGTGCTGGTTCAAGAAGAAGTGCAAGACTTTGCAGTACATCATATCATGGCCTTTTATGATATAGCACTCGATTTTGAACATTCTCAAAATTCAATTTCTCAGGAGGTTTTTGATGGAAGTAATGATTCAGCAAATGTACTTTGGTTGAATTTGGAAGAAATTACTACAGAAAATGCTTCTCCTTTAGTGTTGAAGGTTAAGGCAGAGTTACTAGGATTTCCAGAATTAGATATGACAAGCTATAGAAATTGGAAGGTGAAGTAGGGAGATAATGGAACTATTTAAAACATGGAAGAAAAATATGGTTCTCTATGGTCTTAAATCTCAAATCGGAACTGTATACCAAAACAGTGATAGGACAACAAGCTTTTATGATGTTGGGAATTTTCTATACCTAGCAGGGGAGTTGAATTCCAGATTTTGGGAAGATTTTGTTAGAAAATATGGTTTAGATTATAAGATTATTATTTCAGAAAATACTAATTGGCAAGATTTTCTGCATCGGAAAGTGGAGTTAAATTCTTTTACTCGCTATTCTTTTAAAGATAAGGCAAATTTTCCAGTTGAATTTCTAAATGATCTAGTTGCTCATTTAGAGGAAGGTTACAATATTGTGCCTATTGATAATCATATTTATAACTGCTTTTCTGAGGAAGAATGGTCACAAGATTTACAGGGGGATTTTGAGTCCTATCAGGATTTTGTTTTAAAAGGTGGATTTGGTTTTGTGGTTCTTAAAAATAATGAACTGATTGCTGGGATTTCCTCAGGGTTAGTTTACAGTGGAGCAGTTGAAGTGGAAGTTGCAACTAGAGCAAATGAACAAGGAAATGGCTTTGCTAAAAAGCTTGGTGCTGCAATGATTCTAGAGAGTTTAAATAGAGATATGTTTCCTCTTTGGGATGCTCATAACGAGGCTTCCAAAAAAGTAGCAGAATTTTTAGGATATGAGTTAGTTGAACCTTATGAAGCTTTTGAACTGGAAGAAAATTCCATATAATGATATCTGATATTGTATTTTTTAAGACGAGGTGAATAGCTATGAAAAACCAGCTAGCCCTTAGTGGCGAGAAAATCGCTAAAAAAGTTTACCCACAACTATTGCATCATGTTGGTATGATTCGTGGGGAATACTTGTTGAGAGAGCTTAACCAAAACATCCTGTTACCAAGTTGTCAGCAATTTGTAAAAGATTATCTAGATACTATCTGTTCCTTGTACTCAGATGAGGAGATTTGGTATCGTTTTTCTGAATTAACGAATACAGAAGCCAATTGTTTAGTTGGGACTAAAGAGTATTTTGATGAGCGTCATCCTTTGTTTGGCTATAGAGGAACCAGGCGTTTACTGGCGTGTTTGGATGAATTTCAGGCTGAAGCAAATGTTGTTACAGAAGTTTATCAAACCAATCCCAATCTGTCTCTTATTTTTCCTTTTGTCAATGATGCCGACCAATTAAAACAAGCTATCAAAGTGTTACGTCAGCATGGCTTTACTGGGAAAATTGCCACGATGATTGAATTACCGTCAGCGTATTTTGACTTGGATAGGATACTGGAAACGGGCATTTCAAAGATTGTAGTTGGAATGAATGATTTGACTTCATTTGTTTTTGCGACTGTGAGAAACAGTCAATGGCATGATATGGAAAATCCAATAATGTTAGATATTCTAAGAGATATGCAGGATAAGGCAAGGATGAAAAAGATTGACTTTGCTGTAGCAGGCTATCTGAATGTTTCTTTCATACAAAAAATGAATCAGATGGGTATCGAATGCATTATCCATTACAGCTCTATTCCAGAGATTTTTGATTTAGAAATTGACCATCCAGACCATCTTAAACACATAAAAGAAGAAAGTAAAAAATTACAAAGGAGCACCCATGACACCGCAAGAAATGTGGTATAAATATAAGCAAATCAATCCTTCTATCGGAGATGAAATCGATGCCTGGGCTTTTGGAGTAGATGCCGATTTCTTGGCAGATTTAGTTCTAAGAGGTGAAAAGACAGCAACCGCTTCAGCCTATGACCTTTATGCAATTGATGATGAACCCCTTCCGCGAGAAGGAACCTTTGACATCATTTTAGACAGTCAAAATCAAGCTGTCTGCATTATCGAAATTACAAAGGTTTCTGTTGAACCCTTCAATCAAGTTTCTGCTGACCATGCCTTTAAGGAAGGGGAAGGTGACAAAACCCTAGCCTATTGGCATCAGGTTCATGAGGATTGTTTCGCTGAGTGGCTGAGAGAGGCAGGACTAACTTTTACGCCTGACAGTAAGGTTGTTTTAGAAGAATTTCGTAAGGTCTACCCACTGTAGACTGTTAGACGGAAGAAAGTTTTAGAAATTACCGTCCAACCCTTTTTTCTCAAGCAAAAAATGATATAATAAGTTTGTTTGAAGAAGAGCTCTAGCTCTTAAACTTAGAATAGGAGAAAACTATGCAAGCAGTTGAACATTTTATTACGCAATTTGTTCCTGAACATTATGATTTATTTTTAGACTTGAGTCGTGAGACCAAGACGTTTTCAGGAAAGGTGACCATCACTGGTCAAGCACAGAGTGATCGTATTTCCCTTCACCAAAAAGACTTGGAAATCGCTTCTGTAGAAGTTGCAGGTCAAGCTCGCCCATTTACAGTTGACCATGACAATGAAGCCCTTCATTTTGAACTTGCGGAAGCAGGTCAAGTTGAAGTGGTTATCGCTTTTTCAGGAAAAATCACAGATAACATGACAGGGATTTACCCTTCATATTACACAGTTGATGGAGTCAAGAAGGAAGTCTTGTCTACTCAGTTCGAGAGTCATTTTGCGCGCGAAGCCTTTCCATGTGTGGATGAGCCAGAAGCTAAAGCAACTTTTGACCTCTCTCTACGTTTTGACCAAGCAGAAGGTGAATTGGCCTTGTCTAACATGCCAGAAATCGATGTTGAAAACCGTAAGGAAACAGGTATCTGGAAGTTTGAGACAACACCTCGCATGTCTTCTTACTTGTTAGCCTTTGTAGCAGGTGATTTGCAAGGTGTAACGGCTAAAACTAAAAACGGTACCCTCGTAGGTGTTTATTCAACCAAAGCTCATCCACTATCTAACCTTGATTTCTCACTGGATATCGCTGTTCGCTCTATCGAGTTTTACGAAGATTACTATGGAGTTAAGTACCCGATCCCTCAATCTCTCCACATCGCCCTTCCTGACTTCTCAGCTGGAGCTATGGAAAACTGGGGTCTTGTGACCTACCGTGAAGTTTACTTGGTTGTGGATGAAAACTCTACCTTTGCCAGCCGTCAACAAGTTGCCCTTGTTGTGGCCCATGAATTGGCTCACCAATGGTTTGGTAACCTTGTTACTATGAAATGGTGGGATGACCTTTGGCTCAATGAAAGCTTCGCCAACATGATGGAGTACGTCTGTGTGGATGCTATTGAACCAAGCTGGAATATCTTTGAAGATTTCCAAACAGGTGGTGTTCCGTCTGCCTTGAAACGTGATGCGACTGATGGTGTTCAATCTGTTCACGTCGAAGTTAAACATCCAGATGAAATCAATACGCTCTTTGACGGAGCTATCGTCTATGCCAAAGGAAGTCGCCTCATGCACATGCTTCGTCGTTGGCTAGGTGATGCCGATTTTGCCAAAGGTTTGCATGCCTACTTTGAAAAACATCAATACAGCAATACAATTGGTCGTGACCTTTGGGATGCTCTTGGTCAAGCATCAGGTCGTGATGTTGCAGCCTTTATGGATTCTTGGTTGGAACAACCTGGTTATCCAGTTCTCACTGTCAAAGTTGAAAATGATGTCTTGAAGATCTCACAAAAACAATTCTTTATCGGTGAGCACGAAGATAAGAACCGTCTCTGGGTTGTGCCACTCAATAGTAACTGGAAAGGCTTGCCTGATACACTCGAAACTGAAAGAATCGAAATTCCAGGCTACGCAGCTCTTCTTGCTGAAAATGAAGGAGCTCTTCGTTTCAATATTGAAAATACAGCCCACTACATTACCGACTATCAAGGAGACTTGTTAGAAGCTGTTCTGGCTGAGCTAGAGACACTTGATAACACAAGCAAACTGCAAATTGTTCAAGAACGTCGTTTGCTTGCTGAAGCAGGGCACATTTCTTATGCTGACTTGCTCCCAGTCCTTGATAAACTTGCTAAAGAAGAATCTTACCTTGTCGTTTCAGCTGTTTCTCAAGTGATTTCTGCCCTTGAGCGCTTTATCGATGAAGGTACAGAAGCTGAGAAAGCCTTTAACAGTCTGGTTGCTAAATTGGCTCGTCATAACTATGACCGTCTTGGTTTTGAAGCTAAAGATGGTGAATCAGATGAAGACGAATTGGTTCGTCAGTTGACCATTTCCATGATGATTCGCTCAAATGATTCAGAAGCTAGCCAAGTCGCTAGCCAAATCTTCGCGGCTCACAAGGATCAGCTTGCAGGACTTCCAGCAGCAATCCGTTCCCAAGTCCTAATCAATGAAATGAAACATCACGAGACTAAGGAATTGGTAGCCATTTATCTTGACCTTTACACTCATGCGACGGATGCGGTCTTCAAGCGCCAGTTGGCAGGAGCTCTTGCATACAGTACAGATGCCGAAAACATTCAAACCCTTCTTGCAACTTGGAAAGACAAATTTATCGTTAAGCCACAAGACCTTTCTTCATGGTACCTCCAATTCCTCGGACACCAAGCTACTCAAGAAACTGTTTGGGTTTGGGCGCGTGAAAACTGGGATTGGATTAAGGCAGCTCTTGGTGGTGATATGAGTTTTGATAGTTTTGTTATCTTCCCATCACACATCTTTAAAACTCAGCAACGCTTGGCGGAATACAAGGAATTCTTTGAACCACAACTTTCTGACTTTGCTCTTAGCCGTAACATCGGTATGGGAATCAAGGACATTGCAGCGCGTGTTGACTTGATTAACCGTGAAAAAGCTGCAGTGGAAGCAGTCGTTCTTCAATACGGAAATGCATAAATAAGCCTAAATAAAAGAAAACTCAGCTATCTCATGTAAAATGCAGAGAGTTGAGTTTTTTTTAAGGCAAATTTGGTATAATGGTTTTAATAAGGAGGAGTTTCTCATGATAAAAATCTTATTGGTTGAGGATGACCTAGGCCTGTCAAATTCAGTATTTGACTTTTTAGACGATTTTGCGGATGTCATGCAGGTATTTGATGGGGAAGAAGGTCTCTACGAAGCTGAAAGTGGCGTTTATGACTTGATTTTGCTCGATTTAATGTTGCCTGAAAAAAATGGCTTCCAAGTCTTGAAAGAATTGCGTGAAAAGGGAATTACGACACCAGTTCTGATTATGACTGCCAAGGAAAGTTTGGATGACAAGGGACATGGATTTGAATTGGGAGCGGATGATTATCTGACTAAACCTTTCTACCTAGAAGAACTCAAAATGCGGATTCAAGCCCTTCTCAAACGTTCAGGTAAGTTTAATGAAAATACCTTGACTTATGGAAATATTGTAGTTAATTTGTCAACAAACACCGTTAAGGTTGAAGATACTCCTGTCGAATTGCTGGGGAAAGAGTTTGATTTATTAGTCTATTTCCTTCAAAATCAAAATGTTATTTTGCCCAAGACTCAGATTTTTGATCGTCTATGGGGATTTGATAGTGATACAACGATTTCGGTTGTCGAAGTTTATGTTTCAAAAGTCCGTAAGAAATTAAAAGGAACCACTTTTGCAGAGAATTTGCAAACCTTGCGCAGTGTTGGGTATATTTTAAAAGATGTTCAGTAAACTAAAAAAAACATGGTATGCGGATGACTTTAGTTATTTTATCCGCAACTTTGGTGTCTTCACTCTGATTTTCTCTACCATGACTCTGATTATTTTGCAGGTCATGCACTCGAGTCTTTATACTTCGGTGGATGAGAAGTTACATGCCTTAAGTGGAAACCCTCAAGCTGTTATTCAGTTAGCCTTGAATCGAGCTACTGAGGAAGTCAAGAACATTGAACCAGCGACAACTGATGCCAATAAAGCTGAAATAAAAACCAATGTCAGCTCTAATACAGAGGTTTTGCTTTTTGATAAGGATTTTAACCAACTTTTATTAGGAAATCGTTTTTTAGGCCTAGATAAGATTAGGTTAGAAAAAAGAGAATTGAATCACATTCGGCAAATCCAAGTTGTCAATAGTTATGGTCAGGAAGAAATCTATCGTATGATTTTGATGGAGATCACTACATCTTCAGTTTCAACCAATGTCAAATATGCGGCTGTCTTGATTAACACTAGTCAGTTAGAACAAATTAGTCAAAATCACGAGCATTTAATTGTGGTTGTGATGGCAAGTTTTTGGCTTTTATCCTTGATAGCTAGTCTTTACTTAGCACGTGTCAGTGTAAAACCATTATTGGAAAGCATGCAAAAGCAGAAATCTTTTGTGGAAAATGCCAGTCATGAATTGAGAACTCCTTTAGCAGTACTGCAAAATCGTTTGGAGAATTTGTTTAGAAAACCCGAAGCGACCATTATGGAGTCTAGTGAGAGTATTGCTTCCAGTCTTGAAGAAGTTCGAAATATGCGTTTTTTAACAACAAATCTTCTTAACTTAGCCCGTCGTGATGATGGAATAAAACCAGAAATAGCGGAAGTACCACCACAGTTCTTTAAAACGACCTTTACGAACTATGGCTTGATTGCTTCGGAAAATGACCGAGTCTTTGAATCTGAAAATAGAATTTACCGCCCTATTATGACGGATAAATTGCTTCTCAAACAGTTAATGACAATCTTATTTGATAATGCAATAAAATATACAGAAGAAGATGGAAAGATTGAGTTTCTTGTTCATTGTACAGATCGGCATCTTTATCTTACTGTATCTGATAATGGTATTGGTATTTCGGCTACAGATAAAAAGAAAATCTTTGATCGCTTCTATCGTGTTGATAAGGCAAGAACTCGTCAGAAAGGTGGTTTTGGTTTGGGATTATCTTTGGCCAAGCAGATTGTTGATTCCTTAAGAGGAACGATTACAGTTAAGGATAATAAACCAAGAGGAACGATTTTTGAAGTCAAGATTGCAATTCAATCTCCCTCGAAACGTAAGAATAGATAGAAAAAGACAGTTTTACTCTGTCTTTTTCTATTAGACATAAGAAAAAGGCTGGCACAAAGACCAACCTTTATTTTGTCATTTTTTGTTTAATAATCATTCTTTGTAATTTTAAAAGGGTAAAACTTACACCCATAGCAGCTATAAACGATAGAGTCGTATTAAATTTTAAGGCTAAAAAGATAAAGCTGAAAAGTGCCATAAAGATACCAAAGCAGGCAATATTAACAAAAAATAGGATTTCTTTTACATTTGCTCCCATTGATGTTTCAGGTGTATAATCTTGATAAAGTGGAGTTTGCACCGTTTCTTCAATATGTTCAAACTCATGAGTTTTTAGTTTTCTTACAGACATGATTCTCTCCTTACAGGTACATAACTATTTTATCATTTTTTCAGCAGATAATTATTACAGAAAGGTTACAAAAAGAATAAAGTCCCTTTTCAAAATCACTTTTCTTGACACCATAATGTGAAAATGATAGGATAGATGGACACCAAACACTTATTAATATTCATAATTATTTATATTTATAAGGAAATAGAGTTACTAAATGATTCTTTCTTACGAAAAATTGTTTACTTATTTTTGTAGTTTTATTTAATTTGATTAGTGAGATTTGTTTTGAATAGAGAGACAGATTTTCTGTCTCCTATTTTGATTGCAAACCTTAAAAAATGACTTTGCTTTTTTAGAAAATTCCTAGTATTCATAGCTGATTTTTGAGAAATATGGTATAATTTTCCTTATGGAAAAGATTATCATTACAGCAACTGCTGAAAGTATTGAACAAGTTAAACAACTGCTCGAAGCTGGCGTAGACCGTATCTATGTCGGTGAGAAAGATTTTGGTCTTCGTCTGCCAACAACCTTTAGTTATGATCAATTGCGTGAAATCGCTAATCTGGTTCATGATACTGGTAAGGAATTGATCGTTGCGGTTAACGCCCTCATGCACCAAGATATGATGGACCGTATCAAGCCTTTCTTAGACTTCTTGGAAGAAATCAAGACAGACTACATTACGATTGGGGATGCGGGTGTCTTTTACGTGGTCAACCGCGATGGTTATTCCTTTAAGACTATCTATGATGCTTCGACTATGGTCACTAGCAGTCGTCAGATTAACTTTTGGGGACAAAAGGCTGGCGCATCTGAGGCTGTTTTGGCGCGTGAAATTCCATCGGCTGAACTCTTCAAAATGCCAGAAATTTTGGAAATTCCTGCTGAAGTGTTGGTTTATGGAGCTAGTGTTATTCACCATTCTAAGCGTCCGCTCTTGCAAAATTACTATAACTTTACGCACATCGATGATGAAAAGACTCGCAAGCGAGACCTCTTTTTGGCTGAACCAAGTGACCCAGAGAGCCACTATTCCATTTTTGAAGACAATCATGGGACCCACATTTTTGCCAACAATGACCTTGATTTGATGACTAAATTGACAGAATTAGTGGAGCATGGTTTTACTCACTGGAAATTAGAAGGTCTCTATACTCCAGGTCAGAACTTTGTTGAGATTGCGAAACTCTTTATCCAAGCGCGCAGCTTGATTCAAGAGGGCAACTTTAGCCATGACCAAGCCTTCTTGCTGGATGAAGAAGTGCGTAAACTTCACCCTAAAAATCGCTTCCTTGATACAGGATTTTATGACTACGATCCTGATATGGTTAAATAGGACATCAAAACCCGAAATAAAAATGTTCGGGTTTTTCTAGTGTATCCATGAAATAAAAACGGATACATGTTATAATAGAAGTAGCTCTTTTATGGAGGTGTTTGAGTGGAAAATCTGAAGAAAATGGCAGGTATCAAGGCTGCTGAGTTTGTCAAGGATGGCATGGTTATCGGACTGGGAACGGGTTCTACTGCCTATTATTTTGTAGAAGAAATCGGTCGTCGTATCAAGGAAGAAGGATTGCAGATTACAGCTATAACGACTTCTAGTGTGACTAGTAAACAGGCTGAAGGGCTTAATATCCCACTCAAGTCTATTGACCAAGTAGACTTCGTCGATGTGACAGTTGACGGGGCGGATGAAGTAGATAGCCAGTTTAACGGAATCAAAGGCGGTGGTGGTGCCCTTCTGATGGAGAAGGTTGTGGCAACGCCTTCAAAAGAATACATTTGGGTGGTAGATGAAAGCAAACTGGTAGAGAAACTAGGTGCTTTTAAATTGCCAGTAGAAGTGGTTCAGTATGGTGCAGAACAGGTCTTTCGTCGGTTTGAGCGAGCTGGCTACAAACCAAGTTTCCGTGAAAAAGACGGCCAACGTTTTGTGACCGATATGCAGAACTTTATCATTGACCTAGCCTTGGATGTCATTGAAGATCCAATTGCCTTTGGCCAAGAATTGGACCATATCGTTGGTGTCGTGGAGCACGGCTTATTCAACCAAATGGTGGATAAGGTCATCGTAGCTGGACGAAATGGGGTTCAGATTTTAACTTCAACAAAAGCAAACTAATCAACATAATAAGGAGACACATTATGTCAAAATTTAATCGTATTCACTTGGTGGTACTGGATTCTGTGGGAATCGGTGCTGCACCAGATGCCAATAACTTTGTCAATGCAGGGGTTCCAGATGGTGCCTCTGACACACTGGGACATATTTCCAAAACAGTTGGTTTGAATGTGCCAAACATGGCTAAAATTGGTCTTGGAAATATTCCTCGAGAAACTCCTCTTAAGACTGTTCCAGCTGAAAGCAATCCAACAGGATATGCGACAAAATTGGAAGAAGTATCTCTTGGTAAGGATACAATGACTGGTCACTGGGAAATCATGGGACTCAACATTACTGAGCCTTTCGATACTTTCTGGAATGGATTCCCAGAAGAAATCCTGACAAAAATCGAAGAATTTTCAGGACGCAAGGTTATTCGTGAAGCTAACAAACCTTACTCAGGAACAGCTGTTATCGATGACTTTGGACCACGTCAGATGGAAACTGGGGAGTTGATTATCTATACTTCGGCTGATCCTGTTTTGCAGATTGCTGCCCACGAAGACATCATTCCTTTGGATGAATTGTACCGTATCTGTGAATACGCGCGTTCGATTACCCTTGAGCGTCCTGCCCTTCTAGGTCGTATCATTGCCCGTCCATATGTAGGTGAACCAGGTAACTTCACTCGTACTGCAAATCGTCGCGATTTGGCAGTTTCACCATTTGCTCCAACTGTTTTGGATAAACTCAATGAAGCAGGTATCGATACTTACGCTGTTGGAAAAATCAACGATATCTTTAACGGTGCGGGTATTAACCACGACATGGGCCACAACAAGTCAAATAGCCACGGAATTGATACATTATTGAAGACTATGGGTCTTGCTGAGTTTGAAAAAGGATTCTCCTTCACAAACTTGGTGGACTTTGATGCCCTTTACGGCCACCGCCGCAATGCTCATGGTTACCGTGATTGCTTGCATGAGTTTGATGAACGCTTGCCTGAAATTATCGCAGCCATGAGAGAAAATGACCTTCTCTTGATTACTGCGGATCATGGAAATGATCCAACTTATGCAGGAACAGACCACACTCGTGAATATATTCCATTGTTGGCCTATAGCCCTGCCTTTAAAGGAAATGGTGTCATTCCAGTCGGACATTTTGCAGATATCTCAGCGACTGTTGCGGATAACTTTGGTGTTGAAACAGCCATGATTGGGGAAAGTTTCTTAGATAAATTGGTATAAGATGAAACGCTATGCTTTACTGGTAAGGGGCATTAATGTCGGTGGGAAAAATAAGGTTGTCATGGCGCAACTTCGTCAAGAATTGACAGAGTTGGGACTGGAAAAAGTTGAAACCTACATCAACAGTGGCAATATTTTCTTTACTTCTACAGCTCCCAAAGCTCAATTGGTTGAAAAGTTAGAGGCTTTCTTTGAAGTCCATTATCCATTTATTCAGAGCTTTTCTTTGCTGAGTCAGGAAGACTATGAAGCAGAGCTGAATAATCTGCCAGATTGGTGGACTAAAGACCTAGCTCGAAAAGATGTCCTCTTTTACACAGAGGGCTTGGATGTGGCTCAAGTGATCGAGAAAGTGAACGGTTTGGAACTGGAAGATGAAGTGGTTCATTTTGGAAGACTTGGGATTTTCTGGGGGAAATTCTCTGAGGAATCCTACTATGCAACTGCCTATCATAAGTACTTGCTCAAGATGCCTTTTTATCGCAACATCACCATTCGCAATGCTAAAACTTTTGAAAAAATCGGTCAAATGCTAAAGAATAATAAAGGAGACACACAATGACATTTTTAGACAAAATCAATGAAACAGCTGCTTTCTTGAAAGACAAGGGAATCCAAGCGCCTGAGTTTGGTCTAATCCTTGGATCAGGACTTGGAGAACTAGCAGAAGAAATCGAAAATCCAGTTGTAGTAGACTATGCTGAAATTCCAAACTGGGGCCGTTCAACAGTAGTCGGTCACGCTGGTAAATTGGTATATGGTGACCTTGCAGGTCGAAAAGTCTTGGCTCTTCAAGGGCGTTTCCATTTCTATGAAGGAAATCCTCTTGAAGTCGTGACTTTCCCAGTACGTGTGATGAAAGTTCTCGGATGCGAAGGTGTCATTGTAACCAATGCAGCTGGCGGTATTGGATTTGGTCCTGGTACCTTGATGGCTATCTCAGACCATATTAACATGACGGGGCAAAACCCATTGATGGGTGAAAACTTGGATGATTTTGGTCCTCGTTTTCCAGATATGTCTAAGGCCTACACACCAGAATACCGTGCTACTGCCCATGAAGTGGCTAAAAAACTTGGTATCAAGCTTGATGAAGGTGTCTATATCGGTGTAACTGGTCCGACTTATGAAACACCAGCAGAAATTCGCGCCTATAAGACACTTGGAGCAGATGCAGTTGGTATGTCGACTGTTCCTGAAGTTATCGTGGCAGCCCACTCAGGTTTGAAAGTTCTCGGTATTTCATGTATTACTAACCATGCTGCTGGTTTCCAAGAAGAACTCAACCACGAAGAAGTTGTAGAAGTGACTGAACGTGTTAAAGGTGATTTCAAAGGCTTGCTTAAAGCGATTCTTGCTGAACTATGAGAAAAAAATAAGTAGGAAAGCATTTCTGTAAGTTGGAAGATGAATGAAACAATTAACTTCCATATAGAATTATGATATGAAAATTGAATGAGGTTCCTATACTTTTACAAACCTCATCAAATCCTTGTTAACCAAGTATAAAAATGAAACTGTGACGATAAAGGAGATTAGCTGATTGGAGAATGTTGTTGGTAAAGAGGGTGAAAAAAATAAAAGAAAGATATATGTATAAATGAAAATCGGTCAACAAATTATGCGTTTTGGCATAAAAAAATTAAGTATCGGAGTTGTATCTGTAGCAGTTGGTTTTGCTTTTATAGTACCAACAGGTGTTTCTGCCAATGAAGGAAATCATGGTCTGAAAAATGAAGGCTCTGTATCAGTAGTAGCAAAGGATATTCCCGTAAAAGAAGGTACTGATAAAAAACAGGAAATATCTATTACAGAGGAGAAAGCAACAGCTGCTCAATCAACTTTAGAAACAAAAGAAGTTGTTACACATGAGAAAGAAAAAGCAGGAGAAGAATTATATCAAAAAGAATTTGCTGTGCCTCATGAGGAATTGAAGAAAGAGGAAATTCTAAAGGATGAGCCGAAAAATTCTCGTCCAGTAACAGAGGCAGACCTTGTCAAAATTTCTAAAGGAGAGCTCCATGTAGAGAAGGATCTTGTCGATAATTCTTTATACGGTGGAAAATTTTTAGATCCTGATGGAGATGATGATCATGATGGAATAAAAAATAAGGATGAATTGTATATTTACAATAAAGATGGGAAAGATTACTTAGGATACCATAGCCATCCTTTACTAGCAGATAGTGATGGAGATGGACTAGAAGACGGGGAAGATGATAACAAGAAACAATGGTATGTCACAGATCGTGATTCCCTCCTTTTTATGGAGTTGGCTTATCGTGATGATGATTACATTGACAAAATTCTAGATCATAAAAATCCTTTTCCAAGTCTTTATCTTGATCGTCAAGAATATAAAATGATGCACAATGAGTTAGCCCCATTTTGGAAGATGAAAAAGGCTTATCATACAGCAAGTGGCTTGGATGCTTTCTTATTTGAAACTAAGAGTGATCTTCCTTATTTAAAAGACAATACTGTTCAAATGTTGGCTATTCGTGGAACGCGAGTTAATGACGCCAAGGATTTAAGTACAGATTTGGTTTTATTTGGTGGAAATAAACCTGCACAAGCGGATGATATCCGTAATGTTGTAAAAGAACTGGCGCAGGATTCCAGCATTACCAATCTGTATATGACAGGTCATTCTCTAGGAGGCTACTTAGCTCAAATAGCAGCAGTTGAAGCTTATCAGAAATATCCTACTTTTTATAATAATGTTTTGAAAAAAGTTACGACATTTAGTGCTCCTAAAGTAATTACTTCTCGAACTATTTGGAATGCTAAAAATGGTTTCTGGGATGTAGGGTTAGAAAGTCGTAAGTTGGCTTTATCTGGAAAAATAAAACATTATGTAGTCGATAATGATAATGTTGTGACATCTTTGATTCGTAATGATAATGATATTGTAACTTTCACAGGTAACTCTAGTTTCAAGCACCGTTCGCGTGGTTATTTTGAAAGTAGAATGAATGCTATCCCGAATTTTAATATTGGAAAACGTGATGCGCTTGATAAACAGGGATATCGTGATCAAAAATTGGACAAAGTTTATTTCTTTAAGAAACAACAAGTCCCTCTGTCGTCTAGTCAACCAAGTGTTGAACCTCTTGAAAATATAGCTCTAGGAAAACGAGTAATTCAAAGTTCAACAGCTTTTGGAGGAGATGCTAGAAGAGCAGTTGATGGGAAATTAGATGGAAATTACGGACATAATTCTGTCACTCATACAGATTTTCAATCAAAACCTTGGTGGCAAGTCGATTTAGACAAGGAAGAAACGATTCGCCAGATTAATATTTACAATCGAACAGATGCTGCTCAAGATAGACTAACTAATTTTAATGTGATTCTTTTGGATAGTTCTGGAAAAGAAATTGAAAGAAAGCGCATTGCATACTTGCGAGATAGTTCCGCTCAGATTTCAATTGATTATAAGAAAGTTCGTTTTGTACGCATTGAGTTAGATGGATATAACGCTCTCAGTCTTGCAGAAGTTCAGGTTTTCCGTGCTGAGAATATCGCATGGAAAAAGCAAGCTAAGCAAAGTTCTACTGATTTTGGTGGAGATGCTAGTCGTGCCTTGGATGGCAACACCAATAGTAGTTATAGCCAGCAATCAATTACCCATACAAAATTTGAAAACCAGCCTTGGTGGGAAGTTGATTTAGGTCGTACAGAACAGGTAGGACTTGTTCGCCTTCATAATCGTGGGGATGGAGAACTTTCTAAACGTCTCTCAGACTTTGATGTGATTTTATATGATGAAAAAGGGACAGAAGTTGCTAGACAATATGTTTCTCGTTTAGAAGGAAGCAGTTTAGATCTCCAGTTGAATGGTAAATTAGGTCGTCGTGTTCGCATTCAATTGCGTCAAAAAAATCAAGCTCTCAGCCTTGCAGAAGTAGAGGTTTTTCGATTTGTAGCTAAAAATAATGCAACTACTCAAGCTTCTAAGCCTGTACAACTGTTAAACTACACTCCTGTAAAAGATAAGACCCTAACTATCCAACATAGTGGCGCTTATATTGCACGTTATTCAATATCTTGGGAAGAAGTTACAGTAGATAAAGACGGTAATTCAGTTGTTCGCAATCATTCTTGGGAAGGGAATGGACGCAATCAGATCGCAGGCTCTATCCTCAATCTCCCAATTAAGTCTAATATGCGTAATCTTCGAATTAAGATTGAGAAAAGAACTGGTCTTTTTTGGAATAGATGGCAAACTATCTATGATAATAGACCTCTTCTGGCCCAACCACATCGAAAAATCACTCACTGGGGAACAACGTTGAATTCCAAGGTGAGTGACGATGATGTCTTGTAATCTGACGATACAATGACAGTTAGGTTGTCTAGCTTATAAGGAAAGAATTACCTGAGTTTTAATGGAACTTAGGTAGCTCTCTGTGAAAGAACAAAATTAAACAGAAAAGTAGAGCGTGTGTTTTGATTTGAACACGAGCGGAAAACTTGGAAAATAGATAATCTGACTGAGAAATCAGGATTTCTCGTCAGATTCCTAATTTTTAGTCGTTTTCTTGTCGCTCTCTAATCTTCATAAAATAAAGAAAGGATGGGTTAACTGTATTCATTGAACTGAATACGGGCGGAGAACTGTGTAAAAAAGATAAACTGTCTAGCATCTGAGATGCTTCGTCAGATTCCTATTTTTACTTTGTTCTCTGTCGCTATCCTAAATATAAAAACAGAAAGGTAGAGCGAGATGTTCTGATTTGAACACGAGCGGAAAACTTTTCTAAAAACTCAGAAGAGAAGGGGAGTTCGGGATTGAATTGAAGCCGCTCTAATCTTCTCAATATCATCAAAATTAAGAAAGAAAGGAATTGACCCCACCCTAAAAGCAGTGGGAAAAAAGATAGTTGGTCTAGCGAGCATCGCTCACTGCACCCAACTCCTATTTTCCCTTTGCTTTTTGACGGGTTTGGTATCTTTCTGATTATAAATTTTAGAATAAAGAAAGGATGGGTTAACTGTATTCATTGAACTGAATACGGGCGGAGAACTGTGTAAAAAAGATAAACTGTCTAGCATCTACGATGCTTCGTCAGTTTCCTATTTTTACTTTGTTCTCTGTCGCCCTTTATATCTTAACTATGTCTATCCATATTGCTGCTAAGCAGGGTGAAATTGCTGATAAAATTCTTCTTCCTGGGGATCCTCTTCGTGCTAAATTTATTGCGGAGAACTTCCTTGAATATGCTGTTTGTTTTAACGAAGTGCGAAACATGTTTGGTTACACTGGTACTTACAAGGGTCACCGTGTGTCTGTCATGGGAACTGGGATGGGGATGCCATCTATTTCGATTTATGCGCGTGAGTTAATTGTTGACTACGGAGTAAAAAAATTGATTCGTGTGGGAACTGCAGGTTCTTTGAATGAAGACGTTCATGTCCGTGAATTGGTTTTGGCGCAGGCAGCTGCAACCAACTCAAACATCGTCCGTAATGACTGGCCACAGTATGATTTTCCACAAATTGCTAGCTTTGATTTGTTAGATAAGGCCTATCATATCGCTAAAGATTTCGGTATGACAACCCACGTTGGGAACGTTTTGTCATCTGATGTCTTCTATTCAAACTATTTTGAAAAGAATATCGAGCTTGGTAAATGGGGAGTCAAGGCTGTGGAAATGGAAGCAGCAGCTCTCTACTATTTGGCAGCCCAACATCATGTTGACGCCCTTGCTATCATGACTATCTCTGATAGTTTGGTCAATCCAGATGAAGACACAACTGCAGAAGAACGCCAAAATACCTTCACAGATATGATGAAGGTTGGATTGGAAACCTTAATTGCAGAGTAAAATGCAAAAGAAAATCCTGATTTCAAGTAAATCAGGATTTTTTCATGGATGCAATTTTTTCTGGGTCTGGTGTGACACGGAGGGTCTTTTGTCCTGTGTAAGTGACAAAGCCAGGTTTGCCACCAGTTGGTTTATTGAGTTTTTTGACTTCAATCATATCTACCTGAACCAGATTTGACAGGCGACCTTGAGAGAAGTAGGCGGCTAGTTCTGCCGCGTCTGTCTTGACTTCATCAGATGGATCTAGATTGCCTGATATGACAACGTGGCTTCCAGGAATGTCCTTGGCATGGAACCAAAGTTCCTCCTTGCGGGCCATTTTAAAGGTCAATTCCTCATTTTGCAGGTTATTGCGTCCGACATAGATGATGGTCTTGCCATCGCTTGCTAGATATTGTTCTGGCTTTTTGCGCTTCTGGATTTTCTCCCGTTGTCTTCTGCGGATAAAACCTGTTTGAATCAATTCTTCACGGATTTCAGCGATTTCTTCCAGTCCAGCTTGGTTGAGGACGGTTTCCACACTTTCAAGATAGAGAATGGTTGCCTTGGTTTCCTCAATCAGATCAGTCAAGTATTTGACAGCTTCTTTTAGTTTCTGATACCGTTTAAAATAGCGTTGGGCATTTTGATTGGGAGTCAAGGCCTTATCAAGCGCAATCGTGATAGGTAGGTTGGTATAGTAGTTGTCTAGGATAACCTGGTCTTGGTCGTTAGGCACTTGATGGAGGAAGGTTGTTAGCAATTCCCCTTTTTGGCGAAATTCTTCAGCATTGTCTGTCGCTAGTAATTCTTTTTCCTGTTTTTTGAGTTTGTGGCGGTTTTTCTGAAGTTCATTTTCAACACGACGAATGAGTTCACTGGCTTGCTGTTTGACACGGTCTCGCTCAGCCTTATCCTTATAGTAGGTGTCCAACAAATCAGAAAGACTGGCAAAAGGCTCTCCCACCTGATTTGCAAAAGGAACTGGACTGAAGGAAGTCTCAGTCAAGCATGGCTTGGTTTCTTGATTGAAAAAGTTTCGGAAAGTGAAAAGTTTTTCACTAACCAGTATGCTTTCCAATTCATTTGCCGTATCGCGTCCCAGACCTTGAAAGAGGCTTTGAAGGCTTTTAGCTGTCGTTTCCTGAGTTTGCAGGATTTCAAAGAGTTTTTCATCCTTGATAGTAAAAGGATTGAGAGATACCGTACTTGGCGGAGCGATGTAGGTCGACCCAGGAAGCAAGGTGCGGTAGCTATTTTGTGAAAAGCCAACATGTTTGATAACTTCGAGGATTTTATGACTGCTTTTATCAACCAGTAGAATATTACTGTGTTTCCCCATGATTTCGATAATCAAGGTAGCCTGGATATGGTCACCAATCTCGTTTTTATTGGAAACTGTCATTTCTACAATACGGTCATTTTCCACTTGCTCAATAGACTCAATTAAGGCACCCTGCAAATATTTTCTCAAAACCATGATAAAGGTGGAAGGTTGGGCTGGATTTTCAAAAGTCGTTTGGGTCAGCTGAATGCGTCCAAAAACAGGATGCGCAGAAAGGAGCAGGCGATGGCTTTGGCGATTGCTACGGATTTGCAAGACCAACTCTTGTTCAAAAGGTTGATTGATTTTCTGAATGCGACCGTTAACTAACTCTCTTCGCAATTCCTCAACCATGTGGTGTAAAAAAAATCCGTCAAATGACATCGTTCTCTCCTTGTGATTGTATTCCATAGTATTATATCAAAAAGGTAGAATAAAATCATGGAAATGTGGTATAATAAAGCCAAGTAAAGAGAAACGAGAAGCACATGTATATTGAAATGGTAGATGAAACTGGTCAAGTTTCAAAAGAAATGTTGCAACAAACCCAAGAAATTTTGGAATTTGCAGCCCAAAAATTAGGAAAAGAAGACAAGGAGATGGCAGTCACTTTTGTGACCAATGAACGTAGTCATGAACTCAATCTGGAGTATCGTGACACCGACCGTCCGACAGATGTCATCAGCCTTGAATATAAGCCAGAGTTGGAAATTGCCTTTGACGAAGAGGATTTACTTGAAAATCCAGAATTGGCAGAGATGATGTCTGAGTTTGATGCCTATATTGGGGAACTGTTCATCTCTATCGATAAGGCTCATGAGCAGGCCGAGGAATACGGCCACAGCTTTGAGCGTGAGATGGGCTTCTTGGCAGTACACGGCTTTTTACATATCAACGGCTATGATCACTACACTCCAGAAGAAGAAGCGGAGATGTTCGGTTTACAAGAAGAAATTTTGACAGCCTATGGACTCACAAGACAATAAACGAAAATGGAAAAATCGTGACCTGATAGCCAGTTTAGAATTTGCCCTCACAGGGATTTTTACTGCCATCAAGGAAGAACGCAATATGCGAAAACATGCAGTGACGGCTCTAGTGGTCATTCTTGCAGGTTTTATTTTTCAGGTGTCACGAATCGAATGGCTCTTTCTCCTATTGAGCATTTTCTTGGTAGTAGCTTTTGAAATTATCAATTCTGCTATTGAAAATGTGGTGGATTTGGCCAGTCACTATCACTTTTCCATGCTGGCTAAAAATGCCAAGGATATGGCGGCAGGAGCGGTATTAGTGGTCTCTCTTTTCGCTGCCTTAACAGGCGCATTGATTTTTCTCCCACGAATCTGGGATTTATTATTTTAAACAGTAAGAGGAAATTATGACTTTTAAATCAGGCTTTGTAGCCATTTTAGGACGTCCCAACGTTGGGAAGTCAACCTTTTTAAACCACGTTATGGGGCAAAAGATTGCCATCATGAGTGACAAAGCGCAGACAACGCGCAATAAAATCATGGGAATTTACACGACTGATAAGGAACAAATCGTCTTTATCGACACGCCAGGAATTCACAAGCCTAAGACGGCTCTTGGAGATTTCATGGTCGAGTCAGCTTACAGTACCCTTCGTGAAGTGGATACCGTTCTTTTCATGGTGCCAGCTGACGAAGCGCGTGGCAAGGGGGACGATATGATTATCGAGCGTCTGAAGGCTGCCAAGGTTCCTGTCATTTTAGTTGTGAACAAGATCGATAAGGTTCACCCAGATCAGCTCTTGTCTCAGATTGATGACTTCCGTAATCAAATGGACTTTAAGGAAATTGTACCAATCTCAGCCCTTCAAGGAAATAACGTCTCTCGTCTAGTGGATATTTTGAGTGAAAATCTGGACGAAGGTTTCCAATATTTTCCGTCTGATCAAATCACAGACCATCCAGAGCGATTCTTGGTTTCTGAAATGATTCGCGAGAAAGTTTTGCACCTAACTCGTGAAGAAATTCCGCATTCTGTTGCAGTAGTAGTGGATTCTATGAAACGAGATGAAGAGACAGACAAGGTGCACATCCGTGCAACCATCATGGTCGAGCGCGATAGCCAAAAAGGGATTATCATCGGTAAAGGTGGCGCTATGCTTAAGAAAATCGGTAGCATGGCTCGTCGTGATATTGAACTCATGCTAGGAGACAAGGTCTTCCTAGAAACATGGGTCAAGGTCAAGAAAAACTGGCGCGATAAAAAGCTAGATTTGGCTGACTTTGGCTATAATGAAAAAGAATACTAAGTAGAGGTGGGCTCATGCCTGCTTCTTGTTTTTACAGAAGGAGGACTTATGCCTGAATTACCTGAGGTTGAAACCGTTCGTCGTGGCTTAGAAAAATTGATTTTAGGAAAGAAGATTTCGAGTATAGACATTCGTTATCCCAAGATGATTAAGACGGATTTGGACGAGTTTCGAAAGGAAGTGCCTGGCCAACTAATTGAGTCTATAGGGCGCCGTGGCAAATATTTGCTTTTCTACCTGACAGACAAGGTCTTGATTTCCCATTTGCGGATGGAGGGCAAGTATTTTTATTATCCGTATCAGGTTCCTGAACGCAAACATGCCCATGTTTTCTTCCAATTTGAGGATGGTGGCACGCTTGTTTATGAGGATGTTCGCAAGTTTGGTACTATGGAACTCTTGGCGCCTGATCTTTTAGACGCCTACTTTATTTCTAAAAAATTAGGTCCTGAACCAAGCGAACAAGACTTTGATGTGCAGGTCTTTCAAGCTGCCCTAGCTAAGTCTAAAAAGCCTATCAAATCCCATCTTTTAGACCAGACCTTGGTAGCTGGCCTTGGCAATATCTATGTGGATGAGGTTCTCTGGCGAGCTCAGGTTCATCCAGCCAGACCTTCCCAGACTTTGACAGCAGAAGAAGCGACTGCCATTCATGACCAGACCATCGCTGTTTTGGGTCAGGCTGTTGAAAAAGGTGGTTCCACTATTCGGACCTATACCAATGCCTTTGGGGAAGATGGAACCATGCAGGATTTTCATCAGGTCTATGACAAGGCTGGTCAAGAATGTGTACGCTGTGGTACCATCATTGAGAAAATCCAACTAGGCGGACGAGGAACTCACTTTTGTCCTCAGTGCCAAAGGAGGGGCTGATGGGAAAAATCATCGGAATTACAGGAGGAATTGCCTCTGGTAAGTCAACTGTGACAAATTTTCTAAGAAAACAAGGCTTTCAAGTGGTGGATGCTGACGCAGTCGTCCACCAACTACAGAAACCTGGTGGTCGCCTGTTTGAGGCTCTAGTCCAGCACTTTGGGCAAGAAATTATCCTTGAAAATGGAGAACTCAATCGGCCTCTCCTAGCTAGTCTCATCTTTTCAAATCCTGAAGAGCGAGAATGGTCTAGGATAACTCAAGGAGAGATTATCCGTGAGGAACTAGCTACGTTGAGAGACCAGTTGGCTCAGACAGAAGAGATTTTCTTCATGGATATTCCCCTACTTTTTGAGCAGGCCTACAGCGCTTGGTTTGATGAGACTTGGTTGGTCTATGTGGACCGAGATGTCCAAGTGAAACGCTTAATGAAAAGGGACCAGTTGTCCAAAGATGAAGCTGAGTCTCGTCTGGCAGCCCAGTGGCCTTTAGAGAAAAAGAAAGATTTAGCCAGCCAGGTTCTTGATAATAATGGCGGTCGTGATCAGCTTGTGAGTCAAGTAGTTACTAAACTTGAAATAATTGAGAGTCAGTTAATAGATTAGCTTAGAAGAAGTATCTTAGCATTGTTTATTAAATGTAGCTAAAAATAGAGTATTATCAAAAGTAAAGGAAATCTAGTGCGAGTAAAAATTAATCTCAAATGCTCCTCTTGTGGCAGTATCAATTACCTAACCAGTAAAAATTCAAAAACCCATCCAGACAAGATTGAGGTTTTAAAGTATTGTCCCAAGGAAAGAAAAGTAACCCTACATCTTGAATCTAAGTAGATTTTATGGTAAAATAATAGGGATTTTAAGGAGTTTGATATGTATAACCTATTATTAACCATTTTATTAGTATTATCTGTTGTGATTGTGATTGCGATTTTCATGCAACCAACCAAAAACCAATCCAGCAATGTATTTGATGCCAGCTCAGGTGATTTGTTTGAACGCAGTAAAGCACGCGGTTTTGAAGCTGTAATGCAGCGTTTGACAGGGATTTTAGTCTTTTTCTGGCTAGCCATTGCCTTAGCATTGACGGTATTATCAAGTAGATAAGAAAATAATGGGCAAGACTAGGTCTTTGCCTCTTTTTATTTTTAAAACGATGTTTGAGAAGGTTTTACAGTAAGAGGAAATTAAAAAATCTAGAAAGAAAATATGAAAGATAGAATAAAAGAATATTTACAAGACAAGGGAAAGGTAGCTGTCAATGACTTGGCTCAGGCTTTGGGAAAAGATGGATCCAAGGATTTTCGTGAGTTGATTAAAACTTTGTCCCTAATGGAAAGAAAGCATCAGATTCGCTTTGAAGAAGATGATACTCTGACATTAGAAGTTAAGAAAAAACATGAGATTACTCTCAAGGGGATTTTTCATGCCCATAAAAATGGCTTTGGTTTTGTCAGCCTAGAAGGCGAGGAGGACGACCTTTTTGTAGGTAAAAACGATGTCAACTATGCTATTGATGGCGATACTGTTGAGGTTGTCATCAAGAAAGTCGCTGATCGTAACAAGGGAACAGCGGCGGAAGCCAAAATTATCGATATCCTAGAACACAGTTTGACAACTGTTGTCGGTCAAATCGTTCTAGATCAGGAAAAGCCTAAGTATGCTGGCTACATCCGTTCGAAAAATCAGAAAATCAGCCAACCGATTTATGTAAAAAAACCAGCCCTTAAACTGGAGGGAACAGAAGTTCTCAAGGTCTTTATCGATAAATACCCAAGCAAGAAACATGATTTCTTTGTCGCTAGTGTCCTCGATGTGGTGGGGCATTCAACGGATGTCGGAATTGATGTTCTTGAGGTTTTGGAGTCTATGGACATTGTCTCAGAATTTCCAGAGGCTGTTGTCAAGGAAGCAGAAAGTGTGCCTGATGTTCCATCTCAAAAGGATATGGAAGGCCGTCTGGATCTAAGAGATGAGATTACCTTTACCATTGACGGTGCTGACGCCAAAGACTTGGACGATGCGGTGCATATCAAGGCTTTAAAAAATGGGAATTTGGAGCTCGGTGTTCACATCGCAGATGTTTCCTACTATGTGACCGAGGGGTCTGCCCTTGATAAGGAAGCCCTTAATCGCGCAACTTCTGTCTATGTGACAGACCGTGTGGTCCCAATGCTTCCAGAACGACTGTCAAATGGTATCTGCTCCCTCAATCCTCAAGTTGACCGTCTAACTCAGTCAGCCATCATGGAGATTGATAAACATGGTCGTGTGGTCAATTACACCATTACACAAACAGTTATCAAGACCAGCTTCAGGATGACCTACAGTGATGTCAATGATATCCTAGCTGGAGACAAGGAAAAGAGACAAGAATATCAGAAAATTGTTCCAAGTATCGAACTCATGGCCAAGCTCCATGAAAGGCTAGAAAACATGCGTGTGAAACGTGGAGCCCTCAATTTCGATACCAACGAAGCGAAGATTTTAGTGGACAAACAAGGTAAGCCTGTTGATATCGTTCTTCGTCAGCGTGGTGTTGCCGAGCGCATGATTGAATCCTTTATGTTGATGGCCAACGAAACAGTTGCCGAGCATTTCAGCAAGTTGGAGCTACCTTTCATCTATCGAATTCACGAGGAGCCTAAGGCTGAAAAAGTTCAGAAGTTTATTGATTATGCTTCAAGCTTTGGATTGCGCATTTATGGGACTGCTAGTGAGATTAGTCAGGAGGTGCTTCAAGACATCATGCGTGCTGTTGAGGGGGAACCTTATGCAGATGTATTGTCTATGATGCTTCTTCGCTCAATGCAACAGGCTCGCTATTCGGAGCACAATCACGGTCACTATGGACTAGCGGCTGATTATTATACTCACTTTACTAGTCCGATTCGTCGTTATCCAGACCTTCTTGTTCACCGCATGATTCGTGACTACGGCCGTTCTAAGGAAATAGCCGAGCATTTTGAGCAAGTGATCCCAGAGATTGCGACCCAGTCTTCCAACCGTGAGCGTCGTGCCATTGAGGCTGAGCGTGAAGTCGAAGCCATGAAAAAGGCTGAGTATATGGAAGAATACGTGGGCGAAGAGTACGATGCGGTTGTGTCCAGCATTGTCAAGTTTGGTCTCTTTGTTGAATTGCCAAACACGGTTGAAGGCTTGATTCACATCACAAATCTACCTGAATTTTACCATTTCAACGAACGTGATTTGACTCTTCGTGGGGAGAAATCGGGAACAACCTTCCGTGTCGGACAGCAGATTCGCATTCGGGTTGAAAGAGCTGATAAGATGACGGGCGAAATTGACTTTTCTTATATTCCAAGTGAATTTGATGTGATTGAAAAAGGCTTGAAACAGTCTAGTCGTAATGATAGAGGGCGTGGTTCAAGTCGTCGTTCAGATAAGAAGGAAGATAAGAGAAAATCAGGACGCTCAAATGATAAGCGCAAGCATTCACAAAAAGACAAGAAGAAAAAGGGCAAGAAACCTTTTTACAAGGAAGTAGCTAAGAAAGGAGCCAAACATGGCAAAGGGCGAGGGAAAGGTCGTCGCACAAAATAAAAAGGCACGCTACGACTATACAATCGTAGATACGCTAGAGGCAGGGATGGTCCTGACTGGAACTGAAATCAAGAGTGTACGAGCTGCTCGAATCAATCTCAAGGATGGCTTTGCCCAAGTAAAAAATGGGGAGGTCTGGTTGAGTAATGTTCATATCGCTCCTTACGAAGAGGGCAATATCTGGAACCAAGAACCAGAACGTCGTCGTAAACTTCTGCTCCATAAGAAACAAATCCAAAAGTTGGAACAAGAGACTAAAGGAACAGGTATGACACTGGTTCCCCTTAAAGTCTATATCAAAGATGGTTACGCTAAACTCCTTTTAGGTTTAGCTAAAGGGAAGCATGACTATGATAAACGGGAGTCAATCAAACGTCGTGAGCAGAATCGCGATATTGCGCGCGTGATGAAAGCTGTTAATCAGCGATAAAAAGAGGAATGAAGATGGAAAAACTAGTTGCCTATAAACGCATGCCTTTGTGGACTAAAGAAACCATGCCAGAGGCTGTTCAGCAGAAACACAACACCAAGGTTGGGACTTGGGGGAAAATTACTGTCTTGAAGGGAGCTCTCAAGTTTATTGAATTGACAGAGGATGGTGAGGTTTTAGCTGAGCACCTCTTTGAAGCAGGGGCCGACAACCCCATGGCGCAACCACAAGCATGGCACCGAGTGGAGGCTGCCACAGATGATGTAGAGTGGTACTTGGAATTTTATTGTAAACCTGAGGATTATTTCCCTAAGAAATACAATACCAATCCTGTTCATTCAGAGGTTCTAGAGGCAATGCAGATAGTAAAACCAGGGAAAGCCTTGGATTTGGGCTGTGGTCAGGGCCGTAATTCTCTCTTTTTAGCCCAGCAAGGTTTTGATGTGACAGCTGTGGATCAAAATGAACTGTCCCTTGAAATCTTGCAAAGCATTGTGGAGCAAGAAGATCTGGACATGCCAGTTGGTCTTTACGATATCAATTCAGCCAGTATTGGGCAAGACTATGATTTCATCGTTTCGACAGTTGTTTTGATGTTTTTGCAAGCAGATTGCATTCCTGCAATTATCAAAAATATGCAGGAACATACTACGGTCGGTGGTTATAATCTTATCGTTTGTGCCATGGATACGGAAGATTACCCTTGCTCTGTGAACTTCCCATTTACCTTTAAAGAAGGGGAATTGGCAGACTATTACAAGGACTGGGAATTGGTTAAGTACAATGAAAATCCAGGCCATTTGCACCGTCGTGACGAAAATGGCAATCGTATTCAACTACGCTTTGCGACCATGCTAGCCAAGAAAATCAAATAAACATGTATGAAGATTGGGAAATTTCCTGACCTTTTTAAAAATGCTAAATGTTACAAAAATTTAATATTTCTGATAATATAATTTTTATTTCAAGAAGTGCCATAGTTATAGAATAAAATCACCTTTATGCGTATATATACGCATAAAAATTATAAAAGATTAAAAAAATATGAAAAATATGAAACAGAGGCTATTGAATTATTAGAGTAAAAGTGTATTATAAAGCGTGATACAAATATTTATTTTGGAGGAAATTAGATGTTTCATAAAGGTAAACACGATCGTGAAAAACAATTACGTTTTTCTATTCGTAAGGTCAGCTTTGGTGCAGCTAGTGTCGCAGTAGCTGCATTGTTCATGTTTTTAGGAAATGGAGCAGTATCTGCTGCAGAGCAAGGGGTGCCTTCAACTAATGGGGAGACTCAAGCACAGCAACCTAAAGATCAGAATGCCCAGAATGGGACCTACGAAGGGAACACAGTAGCCACTAGTCCTGCTGCAACAGTAGAGACAAATACTCAACCTTCAAAAGTTGAAAATAGTCCTTCTCCAGAATCAGCACCTCAGAAGGTGGGGACTCTAGATAAGAAAGAATTAACAGATTTAATCAGAGAAATTGATGGAAAGTTTGCTAAAGGAACATATGCTACTAAGACAGAAGAAAGCGTTAACAATCTTAGAACTGTCTTAGAAGAAGCAAGAATAGCATTAAACAATGCGAAAACACAAGCTGAATTATCACAAGCCCATGCAAACCTAATTGTAGCAACTACACAACTAAAAACAAAACCAGAAGAGAAAAAAGAAGCACCAGCAGTAGATACCACAAATGGACAACCAACTGTAGGTAAAAAAACAACGAATACTGAAAAAGCTTCAGATTCTAACTCTATTGCAAACTCAGGTTCTAGAGATGAACGTAATGGGAAAGCATTGGATGCCAATAATCCATTCCGTACGGATGCGGCTACAACGAATACGGATCCATATGCAAATCAGACCTATACAGCACCAGCAGAAGATGCTGATTTAAATACTTTAGTTCAAAAATTAAAGGAATTAGATCCTACAGTTGAAAATAATACAAAAATTTCTCAAAATATGGATAGCTTAGGTGATAGTAAACAAGTTGAAAAAGGTGCTGTAAAAGAAATTACTGAATTTGGTGGTTGGACAGCAATCGATGGTGGTGTGTTTGCCATTGCTAGAAGAACTGAAGAAGGGGTGTATCCTCTTGAAACAATCAATTCAACACTAGATGATACTGTTTGGTTGCAAGAACAAGCCTTTGATAGAGATGCTGAGTATACTTTGTTACTATCAAAGAGTATAACTAGAGAAAATCGAGATGAAGCAGCTTGGGATGGCAGTGCATATAAACCAACTGGAGCAGCTGGTGGAGTGACCAAGAATGTTGCTAAATATAAAGGAATTGAAAAAATATTTACAGCCTATTCGAGTAAAGAAGGTTCAGATGTAATTGTTAAGTTTAAACCTGGTTATGTTGGGGATAGTGAAGGTTCTAAAGCTAACTATAAAATTCAAGTTTATAGTATTACAGGAAATCAAGAGACATTAGTATATGAGACAACTTTTGATCCTTCTGTAGCTGCAAATGATGATAAAAAAATTGTTACAAAAGCAACAGATGGAACGAATAAAGCAAAAATAAGAATTTCTAAAACGCCAAATTCAACTACTATAGATAGCGGAATTGATCATACTACACGTAAAGAATTCATCGGTAAAAGAGAAGCTGAAAAATTAATGGCAAAACCTGAGAATCTACCAAATGGAAAAGCCGGAACGTTTACGAGTAAGCCTATTGAATTACCTAAAGGTGCAGATCATTATAAGGTTAGAATTTCTCTAGCAGATCAAAATCGTACTGGTATGAGTTATCAAGCTTGGGATGAAAAATATTCTATTCCTGTTACTGGAGCTGACTTCTCAATTGCGCAAGATACAAGTAAAGTAGCAAGAAATCTTTTACAAAGAATTTATGATAAATTAAAAGCTACAGAATCAGCAGATAAAAATGGTAAAACTGCTCAAACAATTCAAGAATATGAAGCAGAATTAGAAAAAGTTAGAACACTATTAGCAGATCCTGCTGCTAGAACTGCTAATTTTAAGCAAGCTTTACAAGATTTGTTAGCTAAACAATCAGGTTTGAAAACTGATAAAACAGGATTAACAAATTCAAAAGCTGAGTTGGATGCATTGATTAATGAAGATCCAACAGTAGGAAAAACAGAAGATACGGTAAATGCTTATAATACAGCAAAAGAAGCTGCAAAAGCTGAAATTACAGAAGCGTTAAAAGTACTTAATGACGAAAGTGCAACACCGGAACAAGTTTCAGCAACTCTTGAAAAGGTAAATGCGAAAAAAGCAGCATTACAAAAAGCTAAAGATGGATTAATTGAAGGCGCAACTACAGAAGAAAAAGCAAAATTAAAAACAGATGCAGATTCGCTAGTAAAAGCAGATACGACTGGAAAAACACCAAAAAGTATTGAAGCTTATAATACAAAATACGAAGCGATAAAAGCACAATTAGAAGCAGCCAAAACAGAAGCTGCAGTAGTATTAGCAAAAGGGAATAATGCATCTAAAGCAGAAGTGCAAGCAGCTCAAACGAAAGTAGATGTGGCAAAAGCTGAATTAACAAAAGCAGCAGAATTATTGAAAGCTCTTGACAGAGAAACTGCTAAAAAAGAAATTACAGATGCCGCTAAAAAAGCGACGGATGCTATTGAAGCAAGTGCAAGATTAACGCCAGAACAAAAGGCGGAAGAAAAAGCAAAAGTTGCTAAAGTAGCAAAAGCCGCAACAGCTGCAATTGATAATGCAACAACAGAAGAGAGTGTCAATTCTGCAAAGGACAATGGAAAATTAGCTATCGAAAAAGCAGTAGCAATTACAGCAATTAATGCTGAAAAAGCAGCGAAAGAACAAGAAGTTGATAAGAACGCTAAATTGTCAGACGATGAAAAAGCAGCAGCGAAAGCTGAAGTAGCAAAAGCCGCCATCGCGGCCGTAAATGCTATCAATGAAGCGAAAGATCAAGATGGTGTAGACGGAGCTCAGGCTACAGGACTTAAAGCAATTGAAGCAGTAACTCCAG